>NZ_DATCVJ010000001.1:0-1941 GCF_036566945.1 Chitinophaga sp.
GCTGAGTACCAAAACAAAGGAGATGTTAGGATTGGTGGCTTCTATGGTGCTCCGCTGCGACGACTGTATCAAATATCACCTGGGCAAAGCATTTGAGCAGGGCGTCACCACAGAGGAGATGTATGAAATCTTTGCCGTGGCCAATATCGTGGGTGGAACGATCGTAATTCCGCACACACGCAGGGCGGCAGAATATTGGGAAGAATTACAGGCGCAGTGATCTTAATTTACAGGTATCTATCGTAACTTTACAGACTCTATATAATTATATTTAACTCATACTAATGTCAACAGCAACTATAGCTCCGCAGGCAGCCCTTACGGCAAAAGACTTTGCAACGGACCAGGAAGTACGCTGGTGCCCTGGCTGCGGCGACTACTCTATACTTAAACAGGTACAAACAATTATGCCTGGCCTGGGAGTTCCCCGCGAAAATATTGTGATTGTTTCCGGTATTGGCTGTTCTTCGCGCTTTCCATACTATATGAATACCTATGGTATGCACTCTATTCACGGTCGTGCTACCGCCATTGCATCCGGCCTGAAGGCTACCCGCCCGGAACTCAGCGTATGGATCGTTACCGGCGACGGTGACGGCCTGTCTATCGGTGGTAACCATACCATCCACCTGCTGCGCCGTAATTTTGATGTGAACATCATGTTGTTCAACAACCAGATCTACGGTTTAACCAAAGGACAATACTCTCCTACTTCAGAAGAAAATAAAGTGACCAAATCTACTCCAATGGGTAGTATTGACCATCCGTTTAACCCAATGGCCCTGGCCCTGGGAGCAGATGCCACTTTTATTGCCCGCAGCATGGACCGCGATCCTAAACACCTCCAGGAAATGCTGAAACGCAGCCATGCACATAAAGGCGCTTCCTTCCTGGAAATATACCAGAACTGTAACATCTTCAATGATGGCGCTTTTGAAGCGTTTACAGAAAAAAGCAGCAAACTGGATGAAACCATTTTCGTAGAACAGGGTAAACCACTGGTATTCGGCGCCACCAAAAATAAAGGTATCCGTTTGGATGGCTTAAAACCGGTAGTAGTGGACCTCGGTGGCGAATATTCAGAAAATGACCTGTGGATCCATGACGAAAGCGATTTCTATAAGGCACAGATCCTGACCCGCATGTTCGATGATGTGCGCATTGAAGGCCACTTACCACGTCCATTTGGTGTTTTCTATCAGGCGAACCGTCCTACTTACGAAGACATTATGCAGTACCAGTTGACCGAAGCCCTGGAGAAAAAGGGTCCTGGCGACCTGGATAAGTTACTGGCTGGTAACGAAACCTGGACGATAGCGTAAGGCAGAAGGCATAAAGCATAAAGCTATAAAAGCGAATGACCAGAGCAAAGGATTTAATTCCACTCTGGTCATTCGCTTTTATATCTTTTTGCTTTATGCTTTGCGCTTTCGGCTTATTTCTAATGTCCTAACGCACCGGCTTCAAACAACACCTTGTACAGCAATACCACCCCAAAGATGATCATGCTGGCGCCGGCAATACGATTGAGCCATTCCACGTTGGTGAGCGTGAGTTTATGACGGATTTTGTCTGAAACAAATACTTTAAGGATATCAGCCGATAATACCAGGCTTAAACACACCGTATACATAATGATCCGGTGAGAGACTGCCGTAGCACTGTTGGCGACGCACACACCCAACCAGAAGATAATAACACCCGGATTCAGGGTGTTCATTAAAAAACCAGCCAGCCATATTTTCACGTAGTCGTGGGTGCGGAACATCTCCGGCTTTTCGTCGCCGGTACTGATCTTTACCTTTTTGAATAACAGCCCATAAACACCCATGGCTATCAACAAAATACCACCGCCTACACCTATGGATCTTTTATATTCTTCCAGGCCACTGATGAAAGAGGTAGCCAGGTTGCCTGTCAATACAAACATGATATCGCTGA
>NZ_DATCVJ010000002.1:0-3698 GCF_036566945.1 Chitinophaga sp.
TAGCTGTTAGCTTTTAGCTGTTAGCTGTTAGCCTGCATTATTATCCAAAAATTCAGGTCTTTTTAGCTAAAAACTAATAGCCAACCGCATTATCCATACGCTTAAAACTAAAAGCTAACAGCTAAAAGCTAACAGCTAAGGGCTAACAGCTAATTCCATATCATACCGCTGTTCATACAGCTGTTGTCCCCATAACTGCAGGTATTTTTCACCTGTTTTGCGGAAGCCTGCCTTTTTATAAAGCGCAATAGCAGTTTCCTGCATGCTGGTTGTCATCAGGTATACTTTCTGATAATCCTTCTCTCTGCAAAAAACGATGGCTTCCTGTAATAATTTTTTGCCCAGTCCCCTGCCCCGATAGTCCGGGTGAATGAGGAACCAACGGAGCTGCGCCAGGTGACGGGAAGATCCCAGGATGGCAACAGATCCCACTATCTGGTTATCTGCAATTGCCAGGAAAATGCGGTCCTTGGCGGGATTATACGTAGGCAGAAACTCATAGAATGTTTTGCATACATAGGCTTCGAACTCCAGGTTATACCCCGATTCTTTCGCATATAGTTGTCCATGCAGATAAATAAGATACCCCACATCTCCCGGCAGGAGGTTATAACGGATATGGATATCCGAAACGGGCGTTTCTTCGGGGGCCGACAAAATCTGTTGGATAGATTTCATGGCACCGGCCATCTGTAGCTGTTGTTTTTCAGATAAGGGGGCGGTTAAGCGATGAATTTCGCCGGTGGACTTTTCATCCAGTCCTGCCAGCAGTTTTTTACCTGCCGCACTGAGGTGCAGAAAAAACGTACGTCCGTCGGCGGTAGACTGCTGCCTGTTGAGCCATCCGTTTTTTTCGAACTTCTTCAACATGCGGCTGAGATAACCGCCATCGATCTTTAAAATATTGATTAACTCCCCGGCGGTGCATTTATTCCGATGCCCTATTTCATATATTACCCTTACTTCAGACAGCGATAAGTTACTTTCCAGGATATGCTGATTGAGCAATCCTATCATCCCGGTATAAAAGCGGTTAAAACTGCGGATATCGCTGACGATGGGAGATTCGTTGGCCATAGATCATTGTTTTCCAGACAAAAGTAAATAAATACTTGACAAAAGCAAATTAATTATTTGCCTTTGTCAAGTATTTGTTTACGGCTTAATTTGCCTTCGGGACCGGCCAGTAAGATCATTATCTTTGCCTCTTTGCCGGAAAGTAGTATCTTGATCAAATTTGATTTATGTCGCCAGGTTTATTATTCTCATTCGTCGTTGCCTACTTCGTTATTTTATTGGTAGTAGCATGGTATACGGGTCGTAATTCCAACAATGACTCCTTTTTTATCGGTAATCGCAACAGTAACTGGATGCTGGTGGCCTTTGGCATGATCGGCACTTCTCTCAGCGGCGTTACTTTTGTAAGTGTACCCGGAGCGGTAGGAAAAGATGCCTTTTCCTATATGCAGATCACCCTTGGGTATTTTATAGGCTATATTACAATTGCCTATGTGCTGATACCTCTCTATTACCGGCTGCAACTCACTTCTATCTATAATTATCTGAATAGTCGTTTTGGTAACCATTCCTACAAAACCGGGGCTTCCTTCTTTATTCTGTCCCGTACCCTCGGCGCCACTGCCCGATTGTACCTGGTGGTAAGAATATTACAGGATGCTATTCTCTCCAGTTTCGGAGTTCCTTTCTGGCTTACCACGCTGATCATCTTATTCATGATTTTGCTGTATACCTATGAGGGCGGTGTTAAAACCATTGTGTACACAGACACGTTACAAACCACCTGCATGCTGGCAGGACTGGTGATTTGCGTAGGATATATGCTGCATACCATGCACCTGAACCTGGGGGAAAGTCTAACGGCGATGCATGAACGGGGACTGACCACCATCTTCAATACCGATCCGGATAGCAAACTCTTTTTCCTTAAACAGATTGTGGCGGGTGCTTTCATTACCATTACCATGACCGGTCTGGATCAGGAGATGATGCAGAAAAACATCTCTGTAAAAACATTAAAAGATTCGAAAAAAAATATGGTCTCGCTGGCCTTTATTATGGTGATCGTAATAGGGCTGTTTCTTTTCCTGGGAGGTCTGCTTCACTTATATGGTGCCCAGCAGCAGGTAACTGTTACGGGAGATAAATTATTCCCGGAGCTGGCATTGCATCATATGCCGCCCGTGATTTCCGTGATCTTTATTATTGCGCTGATCTCCGCGCTGTTCCCCAGCGCAGATGGTGCCATGACGGCGCTGACTTCCTCTCTCTGCATCGACATCCTGAACATGCAAACGAGAACCGACTGGACAGAAGAACAGAAGAAAAAATACCGTCAGCGTATCCACCTGATGATGGCATTTATTTTCCTGCTTTTTGTAATGATATTTGAGTGGGTGAATAACCAGAGTATGATTGGCGTTATTCTGAAAGTGGCCACCTATACATATGGCCCGTTACTGGGATTATTTGCTTTTGGTATGCTATCCAAACGTAAGGTAAACGATGTACTGGTACCGATTGTATGTGTAGCCGCTCCCCTGCTTTGTTTACTGGTAGATCTGAATCAATCTCTGCTCTTCGGCAAGTTCCAGATAGGATTGGAATTATTAATCCTCAACGGATTCTTTACTTACTTAGGATTATTACTGATTTCCCGTAAGTCATAAAATTTTGCGCAGCTGCTATGCTTTCAACAGCATAGCAGCTGCACTTTCTCACGCTTCTACCTGCACTTCTATTTCCTTCGTTTTGCTCAAATGATGTAACTCCAGAATGGTTGTTTTTCCATTATCGCTTTCCCGGTACATAGGTATAAATTTCCGGTTATACAGGATTTCCTGGTACGTATAAGACGTGCGCTGGATCACGGTATTGGCGTATACATCGTTAAAGCCTCTTACCGTTACATACAATTCCACGTCTGCCGTTTCCATATCCTGCGCGGAAAATCCGAGCAAGGGGCTGTTGTCGTCGATCGGATGCACCACGGTCCAGTTCATCGACAAGGTTTCCACCATCCTTCTTTCCAATGGCAGGGTATAAAATTTATACACTGCATTGCCATTTTCCTGCACCTGCAAACCCAGGGTTACCAGTACTTCTACATTGGTGAGGGTATGATTTTCCTTGTAGGAAGCAAAGCGGAACATGAGGGCTGTTTTATCCTGATAAGGCGCAACGAGTGCTTCATCGCTAAACAGCAGGTGTGCCCGCGGTTTTGAAAACCGGCCATAAATAAGACCTGTAGCCACCGCAAATGAGAGGAAGCCAGTCATGGCTTCAATTGCTGCTACCATGTTCACCCCATCTCCAATCGGGTTTACCCTGCCGTATCCCACCGTAGTAAAGGTTTCTGTGCTAAAGAAAAATATTTCCTTAAACCGGTCCCAGGTGGTTTGCCCTATAATACCCTGGAATTGTCCTGCACCAAGCCACCAGTAAATGCCGGAATACAGGAGGTTAATAGAAAAATAAAAAAGGAGAATAACCACGCCAAACTGCCAGGCAGGTACGTTCAGTAATGCATGATAAATATTAAAACGATGCATAAAGGAACGCCCTTCCCGACGTATGTTAAAGCTCCCGTCACGATTGATAAAACGGCCTCCGTAGCCGTTCGCATTAACGCCGAATCCGGTGTCGTCATTTTGTCTTGAAAAAGGGTTGATTCTTTTCAG
>NZ_DATCVJ010000003.1:0-3377 GCF_036566945.1 Chitinophaga sp.
TTAACGTCGAATGATGATCTGGCCGACATGAAAAAAGTACTGGCTGAAAAAGGAATTACCGTTAACGTGCCGACCCTGAAACGTAATGCAACCGGCGAAATCATCAGCATCCGATTTGTAGCCAAGGATACAAAGGGCGGCACTGTGGGAGAAACACTGGACCAGGGTCCTATTAACCCCTTCTTCTTCTACTTTGGTGAAAAAGAAAGCGGCATCGGAGAAATAGCAGGCAAAAATTTCCCGAGAAGCTTGATCGACCTGGCATTAGCAGAAAATAATGGTAGTGTGAAAGGAGTAACTTCTGACACTGCTTTTTTAAATCGTTTCCCTGGTGGACAAGAAGCATATGCAAAAATATTTGCGAAGTACACACGCTATCCAAGGGTTTGTCAGGAAAATGGTAAGATGGGTAATGTAAGGATACAATACAAAATACAACCCAGCGGCGCCATCACAGATGTAGAGGTATTGTCTGCTCCTGATAAGGCTTTGGGTGATGAGGTGAAGCGGGTTGTTGGTTTATTACCTGCTTTTGCAGCTGATCCAAATAGTAAAACCGTAACCGTTTCCCTTTGTGCAGGATTCCGCCTGAAAGGACTTATAGAACCTAAGTGGCCTGCCACCGAAAGTCCGGATGTAATAATTATCGGTTACGGCACAAAATAACGCTATTCCGCCACAGGTTCTTTCTTCTTCTTTCTTGATTTAGTAACCTTATTAAACAGGTTGATACCCAATTGAACGCCAATAAATTCCAGTGCTGTCATTAATGCCCCGGTAGCAAAATTCTTTACTTTACCACTTCCCCACGCCATCTTAGCCACGTTCAGGGCTATGTTGAAGGCACCGCTATGTTTGGCGCTACCGGGGATCACAGCATTCAGGGCCATCTTTTTATAGTTGTCCCTGAAATAATCTACCCGGTTACCCATTTCATTTTCCAGTTCCCGGGAGCGCATTTTTAATCGGGTAATTTCCAACTCCAATGATTCGAAGCTGTCTATTTTCTTACGCATGTGTAAACGTTTAGCATTAATTATCCCTTTGCGGTGTTTTCAGTGGCTTCATCATCAGGAACATAGCCCGGATCAACCGGTTGTTGCTCCTTTGCACGCTGCTCACGTTGATTATGAATATGATTCGATTGTTCATCGTTATCAGTAATCTCATCCACCAGCTCTGTTATCAATAGCTTAGCCAGCGGTCTTTGTATCAGCTGTTTACGGAACAAGAGTATAATCAGGAATAATACGACAAACAACCCGGCTGCACAGCCAAATCCGATCGTAAAACTACCCGTCATTTCCCCGATCCAAAAGCCTACTACCATGCCGAGGAACACAATCACGAAAAAAAACAGCAGGAAAGCCATCGTCAATGAGAAAAACAATCCCAAAGCTTTCGATAACTTTCCCGCTGCCTGGAGCTTAATCAGGTCCAGTCTGGTTTCCAGGTATTCCCTGGCTACTTTTCCCGTTTGGTTAAAGTAGTTGCCGAAATTATCTTCCATGCAAATAAATTTATTCAAATGGGGTTTACGCCAACTCGTTCTCTAACTCATCCTGAAATTGATCTTTTTTCTTTCTCCATTTTTCTTTCAGCTTATCAGATTGGTCTCTGAGCTTTTCCACCAGTTCATCTTTTTTATCTGAATTCAGGAAGTAACCTACTGCAACGCCTACCGCTGCACCTACTATAAACGAAACCACGGCTTTGGAACTTGTACTCATAACTAAGGTTTTTAAGATGTTATAAATTAGGTTTTCTTTGTACCAGCGATTCAACAAACATTATTCCATAAATGGAAGTTACACAAAACTTCCCTGTTAAATCCCCGCTTTAAGAACAAGCACTACGTAATTTTGTTTACTGTTCACAAAAGCATCACAGCTGCCATCCGGTCTGCTTTTTGACATACCGGATAATTACACGATATTATGTACTATGAGCTATCTTGACAACGACCGCCTTAAACAAATTGGTTTTCTACTCCTGATCCTTTTCCTTGGTATTCTCCTTTTCATGGAGATGTTTACCTTTTTCCCCGGTTTTCTGGGCGCCGTAACCATGTATGTCATTTGCCGGAAATGGATGTTCCATCTCACAGAACAACGAAAATGGAAGCAAAGCCTTGCTGCTGCCCTGCTGATGGTGCTTTCCTTTATCATCATCCTGTTGCCCGTTGGGATGTTGGTGAACATGCTAACGGCCAAGATTGCCTATGCCGCCAATCATTCTACAGAGCTCATCAACAGCCTTAAACAAACAAATGCCCGCCTGGAACAAAGTCTGGGCTTTGGTTTAGTGACCACAGAGCGGCTGCAGAAACTACAGGAAAACATAACAGCCGTGCTGCCAGGCTTCCTGGGTGCTACATTTAACACCCTCACCACTATTGCCATGATGTACTTTATGCTCTTTTTCATGCTGGTAAATGGCCGAAAAATGGAAGAGAACCTGTATGAATACATCCCCCTGAAAGATAAAAATGTGGAAAGACTGGGTAAAGAGTTCAACACTTTGGTAATTGCCAACGCGGTGGGGATTCCGCTCATTGCTGTTGTACAGGGTATTATTTCATTGATCGGCTATCTTGTTTTCGGTATTCCACAGCCTTTTTTCTGGTTTGTGGTGACTTGTTTTACCGCTATGCTCCCGGTAATTGGTGCAGCAGCGGTGTATGTGCCACTGGGCGTCTATCTGCTGGCTGTTGGTAACACCTGGCAAGGTATCGCGATACTCGTATATGGTTTCGGTGTAGTAGGCACTTCCGATAACATTGCCCGCATGCTATTGGCCAAGCGGATTGCAGATGTACATCCACTGATTACTATTTTCGGTGTAATCGTAGGCGTTAGTCTTTTTGGTTTCATTGGCCTGATCTTCGGCCCACTACTCATTTCTATGTTTATTCTTTTACTGGAAATTTACGGAAATGAGTTTGTGGTAAAAAGAAGAGACATGGCAGCACAAAAGAATGACGCGAAAAACACCGATCATCCACGGTAATAATTATTATCCCCGATATATTGAATAACATTGTCCGGCACCATGAACCGTACAGACTTTCCTTCCTTAATCCATTTACGTATATCCGTTGCCGAGATATCCAGCATAGGTGCTTCCAGTATTTCTACTTCTGCTCCAAAAGTATCTGTGATCTCATGTCCCGGCCGGCGATATACGTAGATGGGATAGTTCTTTACAATCTGTTCAAAATTCTTCCAGCGGGGCAAATTCTGAAAACTATCACTTCCCATAATGATGGCAAATTCCTGGGTAGGGAATTTTTCTTCCAGATAAGTCAGGGTATCTACAGTATAAGAAGGTCTGGGTAAAGAGAACTCAATGTTACTGGCACGTAGCCGCACCTCGTC
>NZ_DATCVJ010000004.1:0-2723 GCF_036566945.1 Chitinophaga sp.
GGAATGGATAATTGGTAGTTAAATCGCTGTAAATAAGTGAAACTCGCACCAATCATTAGCTACTGATTATCCATTCCTTCTATTCTGATTGTAGCAATTTCAGAAGCACGCGTACACACCCCCGAAACAATCCGTAAGAAAAGGCCGCATCTATACTTACCATTTTATCAACCAAATTTATAAGTATGAAAAGAATGTTAACGACCTTATTTGTCATGGGCAGCAGCCTCGTTGCCATGTCACAATCCACGACCGATACTACAGTAGCTCCGGCTTTTAAATTGTCCGGATCCGCTGATGTATATTACAAGTACAATCTGAATGGCAACTACACCGACAATAAAACCAGTTTTACCAACTCTCATAATTCTTTCGAATTAGGAATGGTATCCCTGAAGGTGGAACATGGATTTAAAAAAGGGAGTATCGTTGCTGATCTCGGATTTGGTAAAAGAGCAGGAGAATTTTCCTATAATGATGTACCTGGCTCCGCAAACGGCCTGTCTATGGCCATCAAGCAATTGTATGTATCCTACCAGTTAACAGAAAAAGTGAAAGTGAGTCTTGGTAGTTATGCTACACACATCGGTTATGAATTGGTAGACGCTTACGCCAATAGAAACTATAGCATGAGCTATATGTTTAGTTACGGTCCTTTTTTCAATACAGGTGTTAAAGCAGACATTGCCCTCACCTCTTCTTTAAGCGCCATGGTAGGGGTGTTTAATCCTACCGATTTAAAATCAGTATCCCTTAACAGCCATAAATATATTGGTGCTCAGCTGGGCTTCGCTCCTGCAGAAACACCCATTAAGTTATACCTGAATTACCTCGAAGGAAAAGATACTTTTGGTATTCAAAACCACCAGGTAGACCTGGTCGCTACTTATCAGATTAATAAAGTGCTGGGTCTTGGCTACAATGCTACCTACAGTACTTACTCCGATACAAGAGCGCCTAAAGATACCCGTGAAAACGCCAAATGGTGGGGCAATGCACTCTACGTGAATCTGGACTTCACCGAAAAATTCGGATTGACCGTACGTGGTGAATACTTTAGCGATAAAGATGGCCTGAAAGTATTTGGCGCCATCCCTGAAGGCGGAAATGTTGTGGCCGGTACACTCACCTTTAACTACAAGGTAGGAAACCTCACGATTATGCCGGAATTCAGGCTGGACAAAGCATCTGCCGATATATTCAGTAAATCGGATGGCAAACCTTACGACATGACATCCAATGTACTGTTAGCTGCCACCTACCATTTCTGAGCCGAAAGCCGAAAGGATAAAGGATAAAGCTATTGTAGCGAATGACCAGAGCGATTCTTAATTCGCTTAGAGCATTTGCTACAATAGCTTTTTGCTTTCCGCCCACCGCTTTCCGACTTCGCTACAATACCTTTTTGCCTTCAGCCTTCTGCTTTCAGCTTCTTTTATATATATTGGGGGCAAAAAGTAGTAATGCTGCAGCCGTCCACGTTAAAATTTCTGAAGTCTCTCAGGCTGAATAATAATAAGGTCTGGTTTGACGAACACAAAACCGAATATCAATCTGCAAAAGCTGATTTTGAAAGCATGGTACAACAGCTCATCGACGGGCTGGCCAGGCAGGATGCGGCTATACAGGGTTTACAGGTAAAAGATTGCGTTTTCCGTATTTATAAGGACGTCAGGTTTTCGAAAGATAAGATACCCTATAAAACAAATCTCGGCGCCTCCTTTCAGGTAGGTGGTAAAAAATCAACCCTCGGCGGATACTATTTTCAACTGGAACCCGGCGGTAACAGCTTTGCCGGTGGTGGTATCTGGATGCCAGCCGCTCCCGAACTGAAAAAGATACGCCAGGAAATTGATTATAATTTCCGGGAATTTGAGCAGATCATTTCCAATAAGGAATTTATTAAACACTTTGGGAAGGTAGAGGGAGATGCATTGAAAACAGCGCCCCAGGGATATCAACCGGATAACCCGGCTATTGCCTATTTAAAGCTGAAAAGTGTGATTGTATCTCATCCCTTTACAGATGAAGCATGTACACAACCCACAATAGTAAAGGAGATTCTTAAAACATTTGCGCTGATGCAACCACTGTTGCAATTTATTAACCGCGCCATGGATTGATAAAAGTAGGTTATTAGTTTATCAGATAAATAATTGGCGTTAATAATTGCCCACAAGTGGCTCTCTTCCTTTTCCCGGCAACCTCATAACAATTAACTATTTATCGGATAAACTAATAAATACTCCCTGGCTATTCCAGGTTTAATTTTTGTGAATCAGGAATTCGAATGGCCGCGCTTTGCGATTCTTTAAAAGATTTTCTTTGTCCGTACGCGCATGAGCAAAACGTTGATTGTAAACATTCGCTACCTCAATAATAGGGATAATTCCATCCAGTGTATCCTGCTGATCAACGATGTTCATGATCCGGGATACCTGTGAAGAGAAATTGGTGCTCCACTCTTCGGTGAACTTGTGCATTAACAGAAGCTCGCGATTGGTGTTGGTTTTCATAGGACTTAAGGGTGTTTTCTGATTAGAAAATAACGAAAAATACCGGCATCTCTAAAATTGGACAACTCTTCTTTTTCAAAGAGTTTTAGTTGGCATAGGATTATTACTACCAAAATTGGATTTTATCCCGCACAAATCAATACTACTTCCGTGTAATTTTTAAGGTTTTTGTGTTATCGTTTTATGAATCACGTAAAAAAGAGCAAG
>NZ_DATCVJ010000005.1:0-3016 GCF_036566945.1 Chitinophaga sp.
CATACCGATACCCTTTGTGCAGTAGATTATGCATTTCAGCGTATTGGAGGCAAGCATAAAGGCCCTGTTATTTACCAGTTGAGAGATGGTATAAAGCGATATGGCGAATTACGCCGTTTAGTGACAGGAATCACCCCAAAGATGCTCACCCAGGTACTGAGGGAGCTGGAAGAAGATAAGCTGTTGACCCGGCATGTATATCTGGAAGTACCGCCGCGGGTAGAGTACCAGTTAACCGACACCGGCAGAGAACTATTGCCTTTTATTACATTGCTGAGTGAATGGGGCAGAAAACAAATGGGCCGGGAGCCGCTATGTGAGCCGGTGGTGATGGAACTTGTGGCAGAATAATAGTATGAAACGTTAACCCATCTACTTGTTTTTAGAGAGATGTATTTTGCATACTTCTCAAGCAAAAAAAAGACCCTTGCAAGGAGCAGTTGTGCCAAAAACAATCCTTATTTTTATCGTACCCTGTTATTCATAAATTAAATATTGTTAACCGTTTTATATTTCCTTCATCTCAAAATTAATCCATGAAAAAGTTCCTCGTACTTGCCTTACTGGCCTGTGGTGTGATGGTTGCGTTACACTTTCAACAACAATCGGCTATCCGAAATGGCGTCATGGCCGCAAACGTATCACACACTGCTAAAAAGTTGGTAGACTGCACCAACTGCACCGGACAATCAAAGAAGTGTATTAATAACGTATGTGAGACGGGTAGCATTTATTACACGTCTTCTCAGGTGCTGGCTGGTACCCCTGTCCGGTATCGCTGCTTTTATCACTATGAGTGGTCAGACGGCTCTATTAGCCCTACCTATTATGTGATTCAGGAGTTCCAATGCCGGGATTAACATGCCGTAAATAACTTGGGCTGAATAACCTGTATGAGCAGGTTATTCAGCCCAAGCTATTTGCGTTACAAGATCATTAAGACATCACCGCCATCGCCTCAAACTCTTTCTTTCTATCTCTATACTCTTCCATCGTAAAATTATACACTACTGAGTCACGTTTGTTTTTATTGGCTACAAAGTGACAGGCATGTATATACGGTTCTGCGATATTTAGTTTATCCAGCGGCGTTACTACCAGCAGCTGCAGGTTTAGCTGTCCGCAGTACTCCATCAGGTAGTGGCTTTTTTCAGGATCCAGTTTGCTGAAAGCCTCATCTACAGTGATGAAGCGCAAGCTGCGGTGTTGTCTGTTGGCTTCGTTGATGCCAAACTGGTAGGCAATGGCCGCTCCCAGGATGGTGTAAGTGAACTGTGCTTTTTCGCCACCGGAAAGACTGGCGGTATCTTCGTAATATTTGAATGCTTTGTTATCTGCGATATAAAACTCTTTGGCGCCGAAGTCCAGCCAGTTGCGTACGTCGGTTACTTTCCGGCGCCATGCTTCATTTTGCTGTAATTCATCGATGAGCAGTTTGATATTTTCGAATAACTGATCGCCGTAGGCTTCATCCTTTTCCATGTGATATTTATAGGAATCAGGTACCGCACCACTCAGTTTTTCTTTGAAGTTGCGTATCTCTACATCCTTTACATGGCGGCATTCCAGCTGCAGATAAGTATCCGGATTTTTGTTGAAGGTGATGTTGCGCAGTGGTTCATTCAGATCTTCCATTACTTCCCGGATGAGGTCTTCCTGTCCGTATATCCATGCACGGTAGTTGGTGATGGCATTGAGCATGCTGGTGTCCATGTATTTACGGAACCGTTCTTTATGTTCAATGAGGCGTTGGAATTTGATACGTTCATACAGGGAGGCAAATTCTTCCATGTATTTCACATGCGGCTGCAGATCGGTTACGTCGCCGAGCCAGTCAGGATAGGCATCGTGAATGGCTTTAGGCGGCATCACAAAAGCCGACAGCTGCCGTGTGATTTCAGCTTCTTTTTCAGCAGATTGGCGCATGGCATCCTGCAGGGTTGCTTTCATGTTGTCGTCTGCCCGTTTACGGTAAGATGCCAGTTCGAGGGTGGTTTCTGCCGGTTCGGTCAGCGACAGGTCTGTCAGGTATTCCAGGATGTATTGCAGGGAAATATCATCGAGCTTATTGACTTTCAGCTGGTTGAAATGACGCAGTTTTTCTGCGGCTTTATCATCGAGTCGTCCCTTTTCCTGGAGGGTTTTTTCCTTTTCTTTTTCCTTACCATGCAGTTGTGCGGTGATATCGTCCAGTTGATCGCAGATCACCTGGTATTTATCGCTGGTTTGCAGCAGTTGCGATTTTTCACGTGCAAAGGACTCGATTACGCCGGCATGTGATTGCCAGCTGATTTCGCTGTAGTTGCGGAGCGACAGGAATGCGTTCAGCAATGTGTTGATCATGGTAACGGCCTTGCGGCTGTCTTCCAGTTGTGAAATGCTGTGCTGCAGTGTCGCGATGTTGTTATTGCATTCGTCCTGTTCTTCTTTCAACAGGCGAAGTTTATTTTTATTATTCCATCCCAGTACATAGTTATTTTTTTGGGAGCGGTTGGCACGGTCATCTTTTTCATGGCGTGTAGCCTGTCGCGTTAGTCCGTTAGAAGTAACTGCTTTGCGCGACCGGTTAAATACAGCCATATCATCTGTACAGGTATAGTCAAACTGGTCGAGCAGCTGGTTTTGCAGCCATTCTTTGAAGATGGTGCCGGGTTTGATATCTATTTTCTGCAGCAGACTTTCTTTTTCGGAAGGCATCCGCAACATGGTATAGCTCTCCTCTTCTACTTTGTGGTATACGAGGCGGGTTTGCAGGTTATTGGAATTGATATACCGGTTGATGTCCGTGATATATTCTTCTGGTACGAGAAGACGCAGACCGAAGTTGTGTAATACTTTTTCGATGGCGTTTTCCCAGTGAAGTTCCGCTTCTTTTACTTTGATCAGTTCGCCGGCAAACGGAAGATCATCTTCCTGTATATCCAGCATATCTGCCAGTTGCTGACGGATGCGGATGAGTTCATAGGGGATATTATTTTTCCGGTGGAGGAAAGAGTCGATTTCTTCTTCCAGTCGG
>NZ_DATCVJ010000006.1:0-11117 GCF_036566945.1 Chitinophaga sp.
CATATTTTGCTATGAAAAAACTGACTACACTGCTATTGTACTGCTCCTGTATGCTGCTGCTCTTATCGGCCCATGGCCAATCACAGACTAAGCAAACATTTATGTTCAACACCAGTGACAGCACAAAGCTATATGTGAAGATATCCGGAAAGGGGCCTTACTGCTTTTTTATTCCGGGTGGCCCGGGGCAAGGCTGTCGTTCCTTTGAATTGCTGAAAGGCAATGCGCTGGAAAAATGCTTCACCATGGTGTACCTTGATCAAAGGGGATCCGGTAAATCGCAGGATGCCGCGAACTATCATCTTCCCCGTATGCTGGATGACATAGAGGAGTTGCGACAATATCTTGGATTAAAAAAAATCTTTGTGCTGGCGCATTCATTCGGAGGTATCATTGCCTTTAATTATGCCCAACAATTCCCTGCAAGCGTAAAAGCCCTGATGCTGGCCAATGTAACCCTTCATGCCATGGGATACAATGCTATGGTGGAGCGGGTGCAATACCAGCTTCAATTGCTGGGCAGGGATACCGTACTTCCCACCGGGATCACAATGGATAGTCTCACCCGGCTGGAACAACATACTTTTGCCGCATTGCGGCAGCGGAAGATGGGATATAAAATGCTCACCGACGACACCGCCACTGTTATTAAACAGATGAACGTTGACGACTATAAACGCAGCATAGATTTTGGCATGAGCATTTTGACCAAACCATCTCAATACCCCGAATATTTTGAGGATTACACCCCTGCTACCCGAAAACTGGCAGTACCCGTACTCGTTATTGCCGGAACAGATGATCATGCTATCGGTACAAAAACCCATAAAGCTTTTGCATTTCGGGATGCCACTGTAAAAGTGATACATGGCGGGCATATGTTGTATTATGAAAACAGCCCGGCTTTTGTCGAGGCTGTTTGCAGTTTCAGCAACGCAATAAAAAAGCTATCCCAATGAGATAGCTTTTTTTCAATACCTGTTATAGCACTACTTAATGAAGCAATACCTCATCGGGATAAGGCACCGTTTTTCCCGTGGCTTTATACACCGGTAGTTGTCCTCCACGTTGCTTGAGTTGTTGCGTGAGCAACTTCGCCAGCTCTTTGGTTTTATCAGGATAACGGGCCGCCAGATCATTGGCTTCATGAATATCTGCCTCCAGATCGTAGAGCTCCAGTCGCTGATCTTTTTCAAAATAAATCAGTTTCCATTTGCCCTGACGGATAGCCGTTAACCAGTAATTATCTACCCCCAGATTACCGCCGGTCCAGTCGTTCGGAAAATTCCAGATCAGTGCGCGACGATCATCCCGCAACTCCGGCTTTTTCAGGTAAGGCACAATGCTGCGCCCATCAATAGTTTGCACTGTTTTGTATTTTTTTACACCGGCCCATTCCAGGATAGTAGGATAAAAATCTTCCATAATCATATACTGTGCATTCACCGTACCAGGCTTGGTCACACCATTCCAGCGAACAATCATGGGCTCTCTTACCCCACCTTCATACAGAGAACCTTTGCCGCCCCGCAGCGGATAGTTCTGGGTGTTATGACCACCATCTCTTGGCGGATGCGAAAAGCCCCCGTTATCAGACATAAATACAATGATGGTATTGTCTGTAAGATGATGTTGATCCAGGTAGTCCATCAGTTCACCGAGACTCTGGTCCATGCCTTCCACCAGCGCGGCGTAGGCGGCTTCCGGTTTAGGCAGGCCCATATCGAGGTAGCGTTGTATAAAACGGTCATCTGCGTTGTAGGGCAGGTGTACCGCGTAATGCGCCATGTATAAAAAGAAAGGTTGTTTTTTTAACTGCGCGGTGTCCATGGCCAGCAGGGCTTCCTGTGTGAGGTCTTCCGTGAGGAAAGATTTTTTCTTCCGGTATTTTTCCAGGTTAGGCATTTCCGCCCGCACATTGAAGTGGCCCGGTACGCGGCCAAAATCATCTTCTGCCAGGTAGGAGGCGGGATTGCCGGCAGCGTTGCCGCCTATGTTTTTTACAAAGCCCAGGTTCAGCGGATCGGCCCCAACGGTTTGATACGCACCGAAATGTGCTTTGCCGCATTGAATGGTATAATAGCCATGGTCCTTTAACACCTGTGGTAACGGGGTCGCATATACGCTGCGTTCCTGGTTTGGTATCGGCGAAAGGCCGTTTACATTCCAATCCGGCACTGTCAGCAGACTATCGGCGCCATCTACGGCCTGGTTCTTTGTGAATGTCCAGTTGCTCACACGGTGCCGCGCCACGTTCATGCCGGTCAGAAAGCTCACACGGGAAGGCGTGCAGATAGAGGCCGCATAAGCATTGGTAAATTTGGTTCCTGCTTTACACAAACGTTCCATGTTGGGCGTACGGAATTTCCGGTTAGCCGGCGTAATGCTGTCCCAGAAAGGAACAGATGTATCCTGCCAGCCCATATCATCTACCAGGAAGAAGATGATGTTGGGCGATTTGGCAGTTTGACTTTGTACCGTGGAAGAGATGCCGAGGAGCATTAATCCACCCAAAACGAGTTTTTTCATGGCCATTTTTTTAATTTTCAATGGGTTCACCGGATATGTTATAGGCGCTGAAAGATCGGATCAGCGGTGTATTCGTACTTTCCTGCACCTGCAATTGCAGGGCGGTTGCCTGTACCGCAGGGAAGGTAATGATTCGCATATTCCCCACGGCCGTACCCTGGTAAAGATCTTTCCAGCGGCCGTTTACTTTGGCCTGCAGGGTGTATTGGCGGATGCGTTCTCCCTGTGTAATGTCTTCACTGATCGTTACCTGGTTGACTTGTTTTTTTTCGGGGAAAGATAATCGTAAAGATGGACTTGTTTGCACAGGTGCTTCAAAACGTTCCCTGATAGTAGCACCAAAAGCCTGCAGGCGCGCTACATCCGGCGCTGGCAGCAGGCCGGCGGTATCGGGTGTGAGCCCCAGGAGTAAGGTAGCATTTCGCCCAACAGAATGATAGTACATTTTTACCAGGTCGGCCAATGGATAAATATGTGCTTCATCGTTGGGTTCCCAGAACCATTCATGACGGCCATTATATCCGCGCAACGGCGCATCGGCCATGGTGGGCAGCCAGTACCGGCCATTGGGATCACCGGTTTTAGCCAGCTGAAAATGATTGGCCGCAATAGCAGGATATTTACGGGTGAGCATACTGGGGTAGGGAAAAGAAGACCAGCAAGGATAGCTGACCGTACCACTTTCAGAACCGCCCCAACGCGCATCGGAACGTTGCTCACTCCAGTAAAACAAACAGTTGGGCTGGTACTTTTCTACTACTGACAATACATCCGGTGCATCGTCCTGCAAATCGGATGCACCACCATCGAACCAGATTTCAAACAGTGGCCCATAGCGGGTACAAAGTTCTTTCACCATGCCTTCACACATCCGGTTGTAATGTTGCTGCCGCTGCTGCCGGAAAACTGAATCGGTTCCCTGCACTTTAAAATCATGTACGCCCATCAAGGCGTTCCAGCGGATGCCGATATACAATCCCGGCTGAATACCGTACTTACGGCAGGAGCGGATAAAGTCGGCTACGATATCTCCTTTACCATCTTTCCATTTCACGGCTTTTAAACAATAAGGATTTACATCCGACTGATACAGGGCAAACCCTGTTTCATGCGTCACGGTTAAGATGGCGAACTTAGCACCGGCCGCTTTCGCAGTGCTGATCCACTGGTCGGTGTTGAGTTGCGACGGATTAAAGATATTGTAATCCGGCACCGGCGTAATCCTGTTGGCCGTTTGGTTATACGGCTTGCCGTCGAATACGTGGAGGTCGTAGTGAAATACCACACCGAAGCCGGCTTGCTGCCACGCCACTTGTGCGGGCGTAGGGAGGCGCTGCGCGGCAGCGGACGTTGTATGCTGCGCCGCAGCGGGTGTGTGTTGCGTGGCCACTACCGGAAGCTGCGCTACTACGGGTGACGAATATGCCATTGCAACCGGCGATGCGTATTGCGTGGCCACTACCGGAAGCTGCGCTACTGCGGGTGACGAATATGCCATTGCAACCGGCGATGCCTGTTGCGTGGCCGTTACCGGAAGCTGCGCCGCAGCAACTCCCGGTAACACGGGTGCCAGTAACGCAACCGGCATCCCAAACCACCAAAATAATTTATTTATACCCTTCATTTTGCACCAGGTTTTTATCTGCATCAATTTCTGTTTGCGGAATCGGATACAATACGTGATAATCTTTCGCGGCCATACCTCTGGCTTGCGCACCGGAAATAAATACATTCATCCGGATCAGGTCTTCCCTCCTTTTGCCTTCTGCAAAAAATTCACGGCCTCTTTCTTCCAGGATAAAATTACGCAACGCAATTTTAGAAGGATAGTCTGCCAGCAAAATTTTAGCTACGCCGGCACGCTCGCGGATTTCGTTGATCAGGTCTACGCTTTCGGCAGTAGGTCCATTCAGTTCATTCAATGCTTCTGCTCTTGACATCAGGATATCTGCATACCTGATCACCGGAATATCATTGCCCATATCAGCAGAGGAGCCGTTGGGGTCCGGTACAAACTTGAAAGAACGCGCGTTGTTCAATGCCTTGCCGGTAGCGTCTTTCGACATCTCAAAATAAGTACCTGATGTATTGGTATAATGTGTCAGGATCATTTTTAAACGTTTGTCGGCCGCGTCAAAACTATCCACAAATTTTGTGAATAATTTAAACTGTGCGCCGAAAATAATCCAGTTGGTTTGAATCGGATATCCCGGCGGGAAGGTATGCGCCATCACCAGGTTGCCAAAACCAGTTTGATTAATACACGGAAATATATAAATGGATTCCGGATTGCTTTCATTTTCTACGGCAAATAACCGGCTGATATCGCCAAAAAGACGATAGGTTTTCAGATCGATGATCTGTTGTGCGGTGGCAGCACTTTCGGTCCACATATGTTTGTTCAGGTAAAATTTACACAGCACTGCCAGCGCTACGCCCTTGGTGGCCTTGCCTCTCAGGGCCGTGGTTACCGGCAGATCCTGCGCGGCAGCGATCAGCTCTGAAATAATGAACTGTTTCATTTCATCATCGCTGGCTTTTGCCTGTAAGCCATTTACATTTTTAGCGCTGGTGATCAGCGGCACCGGTCCGAAGAAATTATACAGATAGCTATAGGCTGCTGCGCGGATAAACCTTGCTTCTGCTACATATCCTTTCAGTTTATCGGCGGGTACGGTACCTGCATTGTCTTTATTATCCAGGATCACATTGGCATCCCTGACAGCCTGGTAGGATTTGCCCCAGGAGGCCGCAAACATAGCGTTGGTGGCATCCCAGGTGAAGTTGATAAAATCCTTCGCCTGTGCTTCAAAGCCGCCACCGGTTTCCCACATTTCATCTGCACAAAATTCACTGAAGCAGTATACATCATTCCGGTTGGGATTACCCGTTACCTGCAACTGGCTATAGGCGCCATTTAACACTTTTTCAAAGCCGTCTGTGGTGCCTGTAAAAGCGGTAGGATCGTATTGGGTGTATATATCTTCCTTTAAAAATTTCTTACAACTGCTCAACAAAAGTATACCTGCAGCGATGGACAAATATGCCAGTAACATCCCCTTTTTCATCGGTTTATATTTTAGGTTACGTTTGATTAAAAATTAACTTTCACACCCAGACGATACACCTTTGATAAGGGATAACTGTTCTGGCTTACCTTGGTAACGCTGGCTCCCAGCGCATTTCCATCCGGATCATATCCATCATAGTTGGTGATGGTGAATAAATTATCTGCCGCCCCATATACTGACATTCCTTTGATAGTATTATTATGTACCGGGAGGTTGTAATTCAGCGTGAGCGTTTTTAATCTCACAAAAGCAACGTCCTGCACGGTCATGGAATTCACGGAATACTGTCCGCCGTAACGGGATGCGTTGATGCCGGAAGGATATTTGGCATCGGTGTGCTCAGGCGTCCATCTGTCGAGGTAGTAGGCCGACATATGGTTGCGCTGGAAGTTGATCGGGTACAATGATTCGATGGCATTGTCGTCGAGGGTGGAAATACCGTGTACACCGAGTATCAGCACATTCATGGAAAAACGTTTATACGTCACCGTATTCGTGAATCCCCAGGTAAATTTGGGCAAAGGACTACCGAGTACGGTGCGGTCTTTTGCATCGATGGTTTTATTACCATCCTGGTCTTTGAAAATAGGGTCACCGGCTTTGGCGCCCGCCTGCCCGGAAGCAGCGGCTTGTGCATTGTCTTTAAAAATACCGGTAATCTCATAACCGTAGTAAGAATAGATCGGCAAACCTGTTTGTACCAGTGCAAAGTTGGGCACAAAAGAAAATGCGCCGGTGAGCACCTGCGGTATAAAGTCTGGCAGGCGGGTTACTTTATTGTTCAGAAAAGAAGCGGTGATACTGCTTTCCCAGGTAAAGTCTCTTTTCACGATGTTGCGGGTATTCACGAGAATGTCTACCCCTGTGTTTTGCACACTCCCGAAGTTCACCACCTGAGAAGAGAAGCCGGTAAATGCGGCTACCGGTTTGCTAAACAGCTGATCGCCGGAGTTCTTCACATAATATTCTACCGATCCGGAAATACGCTCGTTAAAGAATCCAAAATCCAGTCCCAGATTATATTCCTCCGTGGTTTCCCATCTGAGGTCCGGGTTAGGGAGCCTGGCTGGTTCTGCGCCCTGGTACAGGTTATCACCAAACACGGCTTTGCCGCCGGCGATATATGTTTGCAGCGTGGCAAAATTAGCAATGGCCTGATTACCTATTTGGCCGTAGCCGAAGCGCAGCTTCAGGTTGGAGATCGTTTTGCTATGCTCTAAAAATTTTTCTTTATAAATATTCCATCCGGCGGCGAGCGACGGGAAGATGGCGTATTTATGACTGTCGGAAAACCTGGAGGTACCATCTGCTCTGAAAGAGGCCGTGAGCAGGTATTTATCTTTATAATTATAATTCAGTCTACCGAGGTATGAATTCAGTTTATTGGAAGAGCGGTCGCTTTTCACATTATCGCCGCTGATCCCGTCACCACTGCCCAACAGGTTAGTGTTGGTGATGTCTGATAAAAAATTACGGGAATCGGCATACGAGGTACGATAGTCGTATCGCTCCGTGGTAGTTCCCAGTAAAAGGGATAAACTATGTTCCCCCAGCTTCTTATCATATTTACCCAGGTATTCCATGATCCAATGCGAATTTTCTGCGTTGGTAATGGAAGCAATACCGCCGGCACTGAGTCCGTATTGCGTGATACGGCTGTTGTAATAGTCTGCCCGTGAATTGCTGAGATCTGCGCCCAGTCTCGCTGTAAACGTGAGGTCTTTGATAGGCGTATAGTTAGCGATCACCGTACCATAGTTGTTATTGAACACCTGCGACTGCGTAATACCGTTCACAATGGCCAGCGGATTTTCGAGTGAAATCAGCGGATTAAAACGATAACGGCCATTGGCATCTTTCTCCGTGGAAATGGTAGGATCGAAGTTGAGCGCGGTATTAATGGCGCCGGCGTTTTCGTTGAACCCGGTCTGGTTATAGGGCTGGTTGTTTTTTGTTCTGTTGAGATTCACCGACAACAGCATATTGAATTTGTCGGAAGGTGTTATTTCGTAGTTGATGCGGGCGTTATATTTTTCGAAGTTGGTATTTTCGAGGATACCATCCTGGTTAAAATAATTTAAGCCCACATAGTATTTATTATTCTTGGCGCCGCCAGACATGGAGAGCTGGTGATTATGCGCCATGGCGGTTTTAAAGATCTGGTCCTGCCAGTCGGTGCCATTGCCCACCGCGTCCATCTGTGCTTTGGTAAAGACTTCCGGCTGATTTTGTGCCACGGACAATTCATTCAGCACGCGCATGTATTGTGGCGCGCTGAGGACATCCATTTTTTTCGCGATTTGCTGCATGCCGATATAGCCGTCGTAGGTGATGGTAGTTTTACCCACGATTCCTTTTTTGGTGGTGATGAGTACCACGCCATTGGCAGCCCTGGAACCGTAGATGGCAGCGGCGCTGGCATCTTTCAACACCTGAACGGATTCAATATCATCCTGACTGATGGAAGCAGGATTTACGCCGGGCAATCCATCTACCACCACCAGCACATCGTTGCCGCTGTTGATCGAGCCGGCGCCTCTTACGCGGATATTGACGCCACCACCCGGTGCGGAGCTGGATTGATTCACATATACGCCCGCGGCTTTACCGTTGAGTGCCTGTAACGCATTGTTGTTAACGCCTTGTGTCAGTTCTTTTTGTCCGATGGTAGCAATAGATCCTGTGAGATCCGTTTTGCGCTGGGTACCATATCCTACTACAATCACCTCATTCAGCGAAGCGGTGCTGCTGCGGAGTTTCACGAGTATAGAGGTAGACTCTCCTGCTTTCAGGGTATAGCCCGACAGCGTTTGTGGTTCGTAGCCGATGCTGCTGATCACAAAAGTATAGGTACCATTGACCGGTAGCCGGGAGAAGGTGAATACGCCCAGCGAATCTGTTTGTGCGCCAGAACTAAGGTTGGATAAGGAGTTACGGGCAATTACGTTCACAAAAGGCATCTTCTCTCCCTTTTCATCTCTCACAATTCCTTTTACGCTACCAGTTTTTTCCTGTGCATAGCTGGCGGACCAGGACCATAATAATAGGGTACACAAAAAATACCCGACTGTGGTTGATAAACGAAGTCTGTTTGGCACTGTTACTAGTTTTAGAATTTGACATTAAAATGCTGGCATAGCATGTCCGGAATGCTACGTGTGTGCATATCAGTTATTACTGCTGGTGGGATGCAATAATCACTGCTGGTGGTATTTTTTAATTTTGGCTTACTGCTTCTTTAGGCTGTAGTTCTTTCCATTGTTCACGACAATCAAATGATTCAATAACGCGATATCTTTCAAAACGTTCTCCAGAGAATCGGTGCGATCTATTTTACCGATGAAATTTATTCCTTTCAGGTCTGCCGGATTATAATGTACGGGTACATTGTAGATGGCAGACAGTTGATCCAGTACCTGTGGCAGTTCCTGATTTTCGAACATATACCAGTTAGATACGGTGGCATTGTTGCTATGCTCCGGTGGGCGGCTGGCGGGTGGACGGCTGTTCGTCAATACGGCCAGGCCATTGTTACGGTCATAGCTGAATACATCTCCCGGCAGCAGGTAATAGTCCTGCCGTAATTTTGCCTGTAGTGAATCTGCTGATCTGATCACTACTTTACCTTTATAGAGATAGATGCTTGTTTTGTGGTCGCCGGCTGCTGCGGTCACTTTAAACGTGGTACCTAATACCGTGGTGGCGATGCCGTTATTAAACACGGTAAATGGTTTGGCGGCATCATGTTGCACATTAAACAGGGCGGTGCCTTCCAGGTATACATTTCTGACGGCGCCCGGAAATGCCGCGGCGTAATGCAGACTGGATGCAGGAAACAGCGTTACGGTGGTGCTATCGTCGAGCAACAGGTCCATCGCTTCGGCGGTGGCGTTGGTAATCGTTTTCAGCTGTGCTGCCGCTATTACCGGTACTGCTGTCGGCGACGGTGTATGCCGGAACCAGTAATAACTACCCAGCATGACGCCGGAGAGGGCGGCTGCTACTGCTATCTGTTTCATGCGGCGGATCAGTACCTGCCGTTTTCTTTGTTGTTGAATAACGTTCCAGGAATGTTGCCAGAATGCAGGATCTTTATCGATGCTGTGGTCGAAGCTATCCCATTCTTTTTTTTCCTGCTCCCGGTCCGGAAGCGGATTTAAATATTGTGCGATACGTTTCCTGGAAATCTTCATTGATAATTGATCCGCTGTTATTAAGTAATACGCAGCCTATGAAAAAAATCCTCACCTGGGTGCGTTTTTTTTGAAAAAATTTTTATCTACCTGAATATCATTTAGTTAGAAAACAACAAAAGACAAGAGTATGAAATACTTTTTCAGGTATTTCACGGCTCTGGCCACGTGGTTATCTACTGTTTTTACGGAGATGGATAACTCGGCGGCTATTTCTTTATAAGAGTATCCTTCCAGGCGGTGCAGGATGAAGACCTTCTTTCTTTCCGGCGGCAGTTGTTCCAGCAGTACCTGCAGGCGATGATCCATTTCTTTTTGTTCTACGGGATCTATGGCTACGGCTTCTTCCGGGGCTTCGGTATGAAGGGCATGGTCAATGCGCATGACTTTCTGTTGACGGCGAAGCGCATCTACATATACTGTATAAGCAATATTAAAGAGGTGTTGGTCGAGGGAATAGTCTTCATTCAGGGAGCTACGGTACTGCCACAATCTCAGAAAAGTAGTTTGTAATAAATCGCTGGCATCTTCTTCTGACCTGGTTTTTTTCAGGAAATAATAAAATACTTTATCGCGGCAGCTGATATATGCCTGCTCATACGACAACTCGTCCCCCTGTTTTATGGCTGATACTAATTCCAAGATGGGACTAAAATAAGACAAATTCCGGTAAGCCGAAGGCGGAAAGCAGAAAGCAAAAAGCTATCTTAGCGGATGTCCCCGGCGGATAATATGAACCAATGTCCCGGGGATATCTTCCGGATCACCTACCTAAAATTCTTCCCATATGATCATTCACCACTTAGATCACCTGGTTTTAACGGTAAAAGATATTGACATCACTTGCCTCCTAAAGCCACGGCACCTACGAGGGGATCTGCAGATCTTTGTTTCATTTCTGATACGCCAATAGAAAAAATTTTACGGGAATTACAAGACAATAATATAGCAGTACTGGAAGGCGGAATCGTAGCAAGGACGGGGGCTACAGGCCCCATTCGTTCTGTGTATTTTCGCGACCCGGATGGCAATCTTTTAGAGGTGAGTAACTATGATGTTAAATAAAATATAAAGTTTAATATTGTTTTTCTGGTAAAAACAATATATTTTTATGGCCTTAACAAAATCATAACCTGTCGTTTTGCTAGCAACAACCAATAGCAATTAACGCCCTGGACAACAAAATATATTACTGTACTTTTTTTGCTTTGAAATTTAATTGGTTTTTGAAAATTTGCTTTTGAAATATTTTTGCTTTTGAAGAATTAATTTTTGCTTTTTAGAGAACTTTTTTTTGCTTGGGAATCTATTTAATCCACAGAAA
>NZ_DATCVJ010000007.1:0-12461 GCF_036566945.1 Chitinophaga sp.
CAGGAGTCAAATACCTGTACGGTATCAGCACCGGCGGCTACCTGTGCTTTCAGGTAAGCGATAGTAGTATCGGTGATCATTTGTAACAGTTGATGTGCCACGGCAGGCTGCTGGTAGCAGAATGCTTTGGCTTCATCAAAAGTTTTAGAACCTTTGCCTTGTACCATGTAGCAGAGTAAGGTCCAGGGAGCGCCACCAAAGCCAATCAAGGGCACGCGGCCATCGAGTGTTTTTTTGGTGAGGGCCAGCGCCTCAAATACATAGTGCAGTCTTTCCTGTACATCGGGAACGCATAAACGTTGCAGGTCCTGTGCGGTTTTGATAGGCGCAGGTAATAAGGGGCCTACTTTTTCTACCAGCTGTACTTCCATGCCCATGGCTTGTGGTACAACGAGGATATCAGAAAAAATGATGGCAGCATCCACACCTACCTGGTCTACCGGCATTACTGTTATTTCTGTAGCCAGTTCCGGATTTTCGCAGCGTTCAAAAAAAGTATATTTATCACGCAGTTTAATATAATCCGGGAGATAGCGACCAGCCTGGCGCATCATCCATACGGGCGTGCGGGAAACAGTTTCACCTTTAAGGGCCTTCAGCAATAAGTCGTTCTTCAATGCGCTCATTCGTAGCAGTTAATGTTGTTAAAATAAAATATAGCTGTTTGCACCATGGCATCTTCGCTGATGTCGGTGCTCATTATAATCTTGTTATCGGTATATTCTCTCAGTGTTGTGGCGGTTGTTCGGCCAATGGCGAAACAAACGGTTTTGCTATCGAGTCTGTTGGCAGACAGATAGCTTTTTACTGCGCTGGGACTGAAAAACAACAGGCCGTCATAGTCTTCTGCTGTCACCGCAGGGGATGGTATATTTTCGTAGATGACATATTCATTCACCTTGATGCCAGCCTGATTTAATCCAACTGGCAATTCATCCCGCCGTTGATTGCCGCAAAAGAAATTTACTTCGGTGATGTTTCCCACTGCAATGATCGCGGCAGCGAGTTCACTTCCGTAGGGTGAGGATGCCAGTATGTTGCAATCCGGAAATACTTCCTTGGCTTTTTGTAACGTTTTGCCGGAGATGCAGCAGATATTGGCATTTTTGTTATTGAAAAAAGTATGGAGACCATTATTTCTGAAGCCATTGATGCTGAAATAGTGTTGTTCCAATACTTTCACCGCGTTGGTACTTGTAAAAACAGAGATGTTGGGGGCCTGGAAAATATCAGATATAGTAGTACCGTTCCAGCCTGGAGTACTTCCTTTCAGGGCAGGAAGCGTGATAGGCTTTATCTGGATAAAATCTTTTACTTCTATGAAAATACCACTGTCACCAGCTGCAGCGATGGAGCTGTCTGTTAAATGCCTGGTGCTTAATATGCGGTATTTATCATTTTGCATTTCTGATCTGTGCTACAATTTCGGCGCCGCCTTGTGCCATAATATCTTCTGCTGCTTCCTGTCCCAGGTGTTGTGCCTGTGCCAGTGGTACTTCGCGGGAAATGCTGAAAAAGCCGGTCCCGTCGAGGCTGCAAAGTTCGCCGCTAAAATGTACGGTATTGTTTTGTATATAAGCGTATGCGCTGATAGGGGTGGTGCAACCGCCCATCAGGGTACGTAAAAATTCGCGTTCAATATGTGTGGCGAGGGCTGTTTCTTCATGGTTAAAAACAGCGCAGGCTTCGCGGCAGAAAGTATCATCTTCTCTGCATACGGTTACTACTGCACCTTGTGCAGGAGCAGGCAACATCCAGTCGAGGTCGATGGACGTAGCAGGGCGCACATTAATTCTTTCCAGTCCGGCTACGGCGAAGATGGCGCCATCCCAGTTTTCGTTGGCCATTTTCTGCAGGCGGGTGTTTACATTACCGCGCAGGTTGTGCAGCTGATGTTGTGGATATCTACGAAGCCATTGTGCTTTTCGGCGTACACTGCTGGTGGCAATGTTGGCGATGTAGCCCGGTTGATCCAGAAAATCCGTATTGGTTTTATATACCAGCAAATCTTTTACAGGACCGCGTTTGAGTATGGCGGCATGTACAATTTGTTTGGGTAGTTGTGTGGGAACGTCTTTGAAGGAGTGAACGGCAATGTCTATACGATTATTGAGCAATGCCAGATCCAGGCTTTTTGTGAAGATGCCCTGTACGCCTATTTCGTAGAGCGGGGTGACCAGGTCTATATCGCCTTCGCTTTTAATAGGTACCAGTTCGGTGCGGTAACCCTGTGCGGTGAGCAGGTCGTTTACCTGGTGTGCCTGCCACAAGGCCAGCTGACTTTCTCTTGTGCCTATCCTGATAACTTTATCCATTTTTTTATTCCTGGTTAACTCCGGTCTCAAAAATATCGTTGATCATAGCAATGTACTGTTCACTCTTATCGGTTTCCTTACGTACTTTACCTGCCATGAGATTAATCATTTTCTGTATGATGCGGGAGGATACCAGTTCAATATCTTCCATTTTGTAGTGGCCTCCGTTTTTCTGCTGTTGTATTTCGCGGGTATGTATTTCCTGCAGTTTATCTTTCACTGCTTTCAGTACCACTGCATGTTTGCGCATTTTATACCAGTAGAGGAATTCCTCCATGTGCTCATCAATGATGGCAATGGCTTTTGGCACCTCTCCCAATCTGTTTTGCAGTGTTTCGTCCTGCACCTTGGAAAGTTCATCCACATTCACCAGTGTGATATGCGGGAGTTCTCCAACTGCTGCTTCCACGTTAAATGGAATCGATAAATCTACAATCAGTTTTGGCGATGCCTGTTGCAGGTGATGCGCCAATACGGTGGGCTGTGGTGCATTAGAGGCTACCAGGATTACATCCGCCTGTTGCATTTCGCCGACCATATTTTCGTAGGGTGCATATTTCAATCCATGTTGGTCTGCGAAATCGGCAGCTACCTGCATGGTGCGGTTAATGAGGGTAACTTCTTTTACACCAAGGTATTCGATCATATTCTTGCAGGTGTTGCGGCCTATTTTGCCTACACCGAGCAATACAATCTTTTTATCTTTTATATCAGGGCAGATGCGTTCCAGCATCCGTACGGTGGCAAATGCCACAGATACGGTGCCTTTGCTGAGACCTGTTTCTGTTTTAATGAGTTTGGAAACCTGCAATACGCTGTTCACTAATCTTTCCAGGAAACTACCCAGGCATTGGTGTGCCTTGGCAAATTTCGTGGCATTGCGTATCTGACCTATGATTTCATAATCGCCGAGGATCTGGGAGTCCAGGCCAGTACCTACCTGGTACAAATGCCTGATGGCTTCTTCTCCTGACTTGATATAGGCTAGTTCTTCCAGCTGGCTTCTGTCGCCGTTTGATTCCCTGCATAGCAAGTCTATCAGCTGCCCGGGATTGGCTGCAAATCCGTATACCTCCGTTCTGTTACAAGTGGATAGCACAAATAGATCGTCTAATTGTATTACCCTGGCATGCTCCAGGAGTTGTTGATACTGAGCCGGATTGATGGCGTATAATCCCCTGATAGCAGCGTCTGTTTTCTTATAGTTGATTCCAACAATATGAAAATTTGCTATTTCTTTTGAATGACTGACCTGCATGTTCTTGTATAAGCTTCCGGTTGCAAAAGTACTTTCATACGTCCCAAACAAACGGGTTTAGGCTGTCATTAGTGTGTCATTTCTACTACTGGTAATCAGCACGAGGAAAAAATGATTTTTATCAGTTTTTAATCATTACAATAGGATGACAGTAACGGAGCAAAATGCTGAAAGCAAAAGGCATAGAGCTTCTGACAGTAAAGATAGTACTGATTTTTAGAATATGCGCCATAGTATTGTAGTCCCCTTTGTTGCTTTTGCTTTTAGCTTTCTGCTTTTTACTTACTTTTGCTGCAATTTATAAGAAATGATATCGAAATCTGATGTTGGAATAGTATTGATGAACCTTGGATCGCCTGATTCTACAGCCGTTCCGGATGTAAAGCGTTATCTGAATGAGTTCCTGATGGACAAGCGTGTGATAGATTATCCATGGTTGTTCCGTAAGATATTAATCGAGGGCATCATTGTTCCGAAGCGCGCAGAGCAATCTGCCAAGGCCTATGCATCTATCTGGTGGGAAGAAGGATCACCGTTGGTGGCCCTCACCAGGCAATTGCAGATGGCTGTGCAGAATGATATGGAAGTACCAGTGGAAATAGCCATGCGTTATGGCAATCCCAGTCCGGAAGTGGCTTACAACAACCTGTTGAAGCAAAATCCTGATCTGAAGGAAGTGGTATTATTTCCGCTATATCCGCATTATGCGATGTCTTCCTATGAAACCGCTGTAGAATATGCACAGGAGATCTACCGCAAAAAGAAATATAAATTCAAATTGTCTACCGTTCCGCCGTTTTACGACGAACCGGATTATATCAGTGCATTAACTGAAAGTATGCGTCCATACCTGCAACAGGAGTATGATTACGTACTATTCAGTTATCATGGTTTACCGGAAAGGCATATGCGTAAAGCAGATCCCACCGGTGCACATTGTATGAAAGTAAATGATTGCTGTCATGTGAAATCAGCATCCCATCCATTCTGCTATCGTCACCAGATTACTGTTACCACGGAACTAGTAGCAGAACAACTGGGATTGCCCCGGGAAAAATGGGGTATCTCTTTCCAGTCGAGACTGGGACGTGAAGAATGGTTGAAGCCTTATACGGCCGGGTTGCTGGAAACGTTGCCTGCAGAAGGGAAGAAAAAGCTGTTGATCGTATGTCCGGCTTTTGTATCTGACTGCCTGGAAACATTGGAGGAGATAGCTGTAGAAGGAAAGCATTCTTTCCTGAGCAGTGGTGGCGAAACATTTACGATGATCCCCTGTCTGAATATCCATCCGATGTGGGTAAAAGCGGTCGTAAAATATTGCACTGAGATTATTGAACAAGAACAAGTAGTCTAACCTTTCCGTATGTCTGAACAACCCGTATTGATTATCGGCGGCGGTATTGCCGGGCTGAGTATTGCGTATGAACTGCAAAAGCAGCAGGTACCCTACCTGGTGCTGGAGGCATCCAATCATACGGGTGGCGTGATGCAATCCTTCCGGGAAGAAGGTTTTGAGCTGGATGCAGGTGCCAATACCATTGCGGCTTCGCCGGAGATATTAACGTTCTTCCGGGAACTGGGACTGGAAGGCGAGATCCTGGAGGCCACTGCTGCCAGCAAACATCGTTTCCTTGTTAGAAATAACCAATTACACGCTGTTTCTCCACATCCTTTCAAGATCATGGCTTCGTCTTATTTAAGCCGTGGCAGCAAATGGCGTTTGCTTACCGAAAGTTTCCGGAAGCCTGTTGCCGTAGCTGGAGAGGAGTCGGTAACTGATTTTGTTAGCAGAAGATTTAATAAAGAGATAGCTGATTATGTATTTGATCCGGTATTGTCGGGCATTTATGCCGGCAATCCTGACCGGATGAGCATTGCGGAAACATTACCCGTTTTGCCGCGATGGGAACGGGAATACGGGAGTGTTACCAAAGGGTTAATGAAAAATAAAGCTGCCATGGGCGGCAGAAAAATCATCAGTTTTAAAGGTGGCAACCAGGTACTTACCAACCGTTTGCAACAAATGCTCACTACGCCGGTACGCTTTAATTGTAAAGTCACCGGCATCAATGAGGCGGACAGTGGTTATATGGTCAGCGCCATTGAAAATGGTGTGTCTGCCAGCTTTCCTGCCAGCAGAATAGTGATCACCAGTCCTGCTTACAGTACTGCCGAAACCATTATTTCCCTGGATCCCGCCACTGCGGCATTGCTGCGCAAGGTTCCTTATCCACGTATGGGTGTATTGCACCTGGGCTTTGATGCAGCGGCACAGGCACAACCACTGGAAGGTTTTGGATTCCTGGTACCACATGCAGAGCATAAGCATTTCCTCGGAGCCATTTGTAACTCCGCTATTTTCCCCGGGAAAGCACCAGCGGGAAAAATACTTTTTACCGTATTCATGGGAGGCGCCAGACAAGAGCAGCTGTTTGATCAGCTGGAGCCGGAAACATGGCAGCAACGGGTGGTAGAAGAAATCATGTCTTTGCTGCAGTTATCAGCTCCACCGGTGATGCAAAAGTTTAGTACCTGGAAAAAAGCAATTCCACAGTTGAATGTAGGACATATTAAGTTGCGTGGTGCGGTAGCAGATTTTGAAAAAAAATATCCCGGTATATATATCCAGGGAAATTACCTCCAAGGCGTGGCTATCCCGGCTTTACTACAACATGCGGCTACTTTCGCCGCTTCACTGAAGAAAAATTAATCAAAAAAATAGTTCGTTGTTGGCGTTTTTTCTTTAAATTCCATTATAAATTTCCACCAGATGATTGCAGGAATTTTAAAGGAGAAAAACGGCGAAACCAGGGTATCTCTTACACCTGAAGTAGTAAAACAACTGCAGCAAATGTCGGTGACCGTGTGGGTGGAACAGGGAGCTGGCAACAATGCCTTCTATAACGACGACGCCTATATGCAGGCAGGGGCATTGGTAAAAACTGCGGCAGACATTCTTTCCGGAGCAGATATTATTTTTACCCTGCAGCCTCCTTCCCGGGAGCTGGCAGACCAGATACCCGCCGGTAAAATTATTGCCGGCATTTTACAGCCACTCTACCGCATAAACGACGTAGAACATTGGGCTTCCCGACATATTACCGCTTTCAGTTTAGATACTATTCCCCGCACTACGCGGGCGCAGGTGATGGATGTGCTCAGCTCTCAGGCTAACATTGCCGGCTACAAAGCCGTATTGCTGGCAGCGTATAGCTATTCACGTTATTTTCCGATGTTGATGACGGCCGCAGGCAGCATTGCGCCTGCCAAAGTATTGATACTGGGTGCGGGCGTAGCCGGATTGCAGGCCATTGCCACGGCCCGCCGGTTGGGGGCAGTGGTAGAGGTATTTGATACCAGACCTGCCGTGAAAGAAGAAGTGATGAGTCTGGGTGCAAAATTCATAGAAGTAGAAGGTGCCGCAGATGCTTCATCAGCAGGCGGTTATGCCGTAGAACAAAGCGACACCTACAAGCAGCAGCAACAACAACGGATTGCAGAAAGTATTGCCAAAGCAGATATCGTTATTACAACTGCACAGATTCCCGGCAAGGCAGCGCCAATTCTGATCACCAACGATATGCTGGATCGAATGCGTCCCGGCGCTGTGATCGTAGATCTGGCGGCAGCTACCGGCGGCAATACCAGCGTGACAAAGAACAATGAAACCGTGCATTATAACGGGGTTACCATCATCGGTGATTCTAATCTGCCAGCTACCATGCCAGCTGATGCCAGCAAGTTATATGCGAAGAATGTATTCAACTTTCTGAAATTGATTCTCACAAAAGAAGGCGCGCTGCACCTGGATTTTGGAGATGATATTGTAAAAGGAGCCTGTATCACACATAATGGAGAAATTGTGAATGACCGTGTGAAAAGCATGATGCAGCCTGCATAGCAGGTAGGTTAGAACTGAAAATAACCGTCAAACATGGAATATATTATCACTTTTTTTCACGAGCATATTGACCTCCTTTACATTGTTATCCTATCCATTTTTTTGGGGGTAGAAGTGATTTCAAGAGTGCCATCTGTGCTGCATACGCCACTGATGAGTGGCGCCAACGCTATCCACGGTGTGGTTATTATAGGCGCTATCATTGTGATGGGGAAAGCGGAATCAGATAACTACGTGGCGCTGATTGTAGGTTTTCTGGCGGTGATTTTAGGTACGATCAATGTGGTGGGTGGTTTTGTGGTGACAGACCGTATGCTGGAAATGTTCAAAGGAAAAAAGAAATAAAGAACCGAAACAGCTTTTAGTCGTTAGCTTTTAGCTTTTAGTAAATGCAGCGAAGCTCATGTTATGTTAATCTTCGCTGTATTTACTAAAAGCTAAAAGCTAATAGCTAACCGCCAAAGCACTATTCATATGGGATCCAGCATTTTATCAATTATCTACCTGATCGGCTCTGTTACTTTTATCCTCGGACTAAAGATGTTAAGTAAGCCGGATACTGCCCGGAAAGGCAACTTGATAGCGGCCGCCGGTATGTCGCTCGCCATTATAGGCACTATCTTTCTCTATAAAGTAAATGATGCCCCCCTGCATAATTATGGTTGGATATTTACGGGACTGCTGATAGGCGGTGTTATCGGCGTATTGTCTGCGAAGAAAGTGAAGATGACGGCGATGCCGGAAATGGTGAGCATGTTTAACGGGATGGGTGGCGCCTGTGCGGCGCTGATTTCCATTGTTGAATTTAATCATTTGCATGCGCTGGTAAAGAATTTATATGCGCCTGTTACAGATGATCATTTGATGTTGCAGTTATTGCAGTCTTCCGCTTCGAAAGGAACGGTGGTCATCATCCTACTAAGCCTCGTGATTGGTGCGGTATCCTGCGCGGGCAGTATTGTAGCATGGGGAAAACTCACCGGTAAAATAAAAGATTTCTCTTTCCAGGGGCAGCATCTGGCGAACCTGGGTGTACTGGCTTTAATAGTGGGGTTATCGGTGTGGTTGCTGCTGGTGTTCAGCGCGGCACCGGGCACTGGTTTCCTTATTTTTTATATTATTTTCCTGCTGGCATTGTTCTACGGAGTGCTTTTTGTGCTTCCAATTGGCGGAGCAGATATGCCGGTAGTCATCTCCCTGTTAAACTCCTTTACTGGCGTAGCTGCTGCCTGTGGAGGATTTTTATATGCCAATCCGGTGATGCTGACAGGTGGTATACTGGTAGGTTCTGCCGGTACTATCCTTACTATTCTGATGTGTAAAGCCATGAACCGCTCTCTTAAAAATGTATTGATAGGATCCTTCGGTGGTGGTGTTGCTGCGCAGACTGGCGGCGGTAAAGAGCAGGGGCATTATAAGGAAATTAGTTTAGCGGATGCCGCTGTGGTACTGGCATACGCCAATAAAGTGATCATTGTACCGGGATATGGATTGGCGGTAGCGCAGGCCCAGCACGTATGTCATGAGTTGGAGGCGTTGCTGGAAGAAAAAGGTGTGGAAGTAAAATATGCGATCCATCCTGTTGCGGGCCGTATGCCGGGGCATATGAATGTGTTGCTGGCAGAAGCGGATGTACCTTATGAAAAATTGCTGGAGATGGAAGATGCCAACGCAGAATTTGCTACTACTGATGCGGTGTTGATCTTAGGCGCTAATGATGTGGTAAACCCTGCGGCGAAGAGCGATCCGGCCAGTCCGATTTACGGAATGCCTATACTGGAAGTAGAGAAGGCGAAAGTGGTGATGGTGAATAAACGCAGTATGAAACCAGGATATGCGGGTATAGAAAATGATCTTTTCTTTCAACCTAAAACATCTATGCTGTTTGGCGATGCAAAGAAAGTGCTGCAGGACCTGCTGACGGCGATTAAAGAGGTGTAAAACCGCGATTTTTTTGTCTTTATCAGGATTATACTGATTTAGATGATTTTCCAGATTTTATTTTTTAGGATTATAAAATGATTTTAAAAGATAAGGGAAGATAAATGCGGATGTTCGCTTACATCTTCCCTTATCTTTTCTCCCCTGATCAAAAAACAAATCTGGGGAATCATCTAAATCAGTATAATCCTGATAAAGACAAAAATCTGCATTTTCATTATTTTTGCGGAAAAAATTCCTTTGTCCAGTCATTTACCAGCTGCACTGCTTGATTCGTTAGCAGGACTTCCGGGTTATCACCGGGAAACATTTGAACGAGTACATACCGCCGCAGAAAAAATTACTTCCCTGCGGTTGAATCCTACAAAAATAAAATCGCCGGAGAAAGCACAACAGGTGCTGCAATCGTTGTCTGCCAACGGTGTGAGCAAGGTGCCCTGGAATAGTGAGGGATACTATTTACCGGCAAGGCCTTCTTTTACATTCGATCCATTTTTTCATGCAGGTGCTTACTATGTGCAGGAAGCTTCGTCTATGTTCCTGGAACAGGCGGTGCGTGCCACGGTCGATCTGTCGGCGCCGTTGAAGGTGCTGGATTTGTGTGCAGCACCGGGCGGAAAATCTACGCTGCTGCAGTCGCTGGTGAGTGCTGATAGTTTATTGGTGGCGAATGAAGTGATAAAAGCGCGGGCGGCATTGCTGGCCGATAATCTGACTAAATGGGGAGCGCCGAATGTAGTGGTGAGTAACAATGATCCCCGTGATTTTTCCAGGCTGCCGGGTTATTTCGACCTGGTGGTGGTAGATGCCCCCTGCTCGGGTTCGGGTTTGTTTCGTCGTGATCCTGAGTTGGTGTCTGAATGGTCGCCTGAAAATGTAACGCTCTGTAGTCAGCGGCAGCAGCGGATTATGGCCGATGTGTTGCCTGCGGTGAAAGAGGATGGAGTGATTATTTATTCTACCTGTTCTTTTTCTGCCGAAGAAGATGAAGTGATCCTCGATTGGCTGGCAGATCATTTTGAGCTGGAAAATATTACGATACCATTGGACGAACAATGGGGTATTGTACCAACGGTAACGCATAAACGAAATTGTACTGGTTATCGGTTTTATCCGGACCTGTTGAAAGGAGAAGGCTTTTTTATTGCCTGTTTTCGCAAGCGTAGCGGGGGAAGTGTTCGCCGGCCAAAGGAACAGAAACGGGTAGCACTTACGGCACGGCAAAGGGAGGTTATAACACCTTGGCTGAATATTCCACCGGATTATCAATACTTCCTGCATCAGGAAGAAGTACTGATATTACCGCCTTTATTAGCTGCGGAAATGCCATTGTTGCAGCAACAATTGTATATTCGCAAGGCGGGTGTTAAAGCTGGACAGCCAGGACAGAAGGAATTGATTCCTGATCATCAGCTGGCGGCGAGTATGCTGGTATCTGATGATTTGCCGGCGGTTTCACTTGATTTGCCGCAGGCATTACAATACCTGCGTAAGGAAGATCCGGGAGTAACCACCGGAGTAAGAGGCTGGTCGCTGGTAAGGTATGAGGGAATGAATCTGGGCTGGGCCAAATTCTTACCAAACCGTATGAACAATTATTACCCAAAAGAATTACGCATCCTGAAAGAAATTACCGGGTTGTAAAGAATAGGGTACTGTTATTTGTCTCCAACAGCTACCAACTTTGAAATGCGCTGCCAACGGCTATTTGCTGAGTATGTGGGGTAGAAGTTGTTTATGCCGGTGACCACAACAAAAGCTGGGATTTTTCGTTTGTTTTATTAAATAAAATTGTCAATTTTTACACATATATTCGTTGCCCGAAATAGCAAATAAAAATTTCAGATTTTTTGGTGCTGCCATGGTATAATTAGGTTGTCGTTGGGTATCAGACACGGGGACAGAAATATCCGGAGCAGCAGGCAGATCATCATTCATAAACAGAGTTAGTATGGTAAAATCGATTCTATCAATCGTCTTGTTTGGTTTTAGTGCAGGAGCGGTGCAAGCGCAGGACACGCTGCAGGTACAAGGTACCTCGCCCGCCCTTTACGTATCCCATGTTGTTAAAAAAGGAGAAAATTTTTATAGCCTCAGCCGTGCATATGGTTTACCGCCAAAAGAAATAGCTGCCGCCAATAAAGTGACTATGGACCAGGGCTTACAGCTCGGACATCATCTGCACATTCCACTCACTGCCGCTAACTTCTCACAGAAGGCAGATGCAGCAGGTAAACCCGTGTATCATAAAGTAACTGACAAAGAAACTTTATACCGTGTAAGTGTGAATTACAACAAAGTACCACTGGACAACATCCGTCAATGGAATAGTTTTTCCGGTGATGGCCTAAAAAAAGACAGCTATGTGATCATCGGCTTTATGAAGGCTGGTGGCGCCGCTGGCGAAGCTGCTCCTAAGGTGGAGAAAGTGAAAGATAAACCAGCACCGGTACCTGCACCTGTAGAGACAGGGGTGGCAGTAGCACCCGCACCTGCTCCCGTGAAAGAAACGGTGAAGAAGGAAGCCGAGCCAGCTACCGAAGCCACTGAAACAGTCGCCACACCTCCGGCCAAACCGGCAGCAGCGAATAGTAGCGCCGATTTTGAGCAACTGTATGCAGAACAAACTAACAACGGAAAAAAAGCAGGTTCTGAAAAAGGCCCTGGTACCTGGTTTAAGAGCAATGCCGTAGGGAAATATTATGCTTTGCATAATACTGCTCCCCGTGGTACCATCATTAAAGTAACCAATCCGCTGAATGGTAAATCTGTTTATGCCAAAGTACTGGATGTCATCCCACAGATGAAATCTAATGCCGGCCTGATCATCAAGCTGAGCGACAGTGCCATGCAGGCGCTGGGTAGTAATGAAACCCGCTTTTATTGCGAACTGAATTACGAGAACTAAGCGGAGTTTGTCTTTCTCAGGATTATACTGATTTAGATGATTTTCCAGATTTTATTTTTGAGATTATAAAAGATAAAAAGATTAGGGAAGATATAAGCGAATGTCCGCTCATATCTTCCCTAATCTTTTTAATCAAGA
>NZ_DATCVJ010000008.1:0-5961 GCF_036566945.1 Chitinophaga sp.
CAGTTCTGACCTGCTGAAGAAATATAAGGAGAAGCATGCGGTGGGCAACGTATCCGATACCGCCTATCGTTCTGTTATTTATGGAATGGAAGATGTGGTGGAACATGGTACCGGCAGGGGCGCTCATATGGACGGGATTGACGTATGCGGCAAAACCGGTACTGCCGAAAACAGGGGTATTATAGACGGCAAAGTAGTCGATCTTCCGGACCATTCTTTATTTGTAGCTTTTGCGCCGCGGGATCATCCGCGTATAGCCATTGCCGTGATTGTGGAGAATGCCGGTATGGGATCTGCCTATGCAGTACCAATTGCCAACCTGATGATGGAGAAATACCTGCGGGATTCGTTGCCTGCTGCGAAAATGCCTGTGATGAAGCGTATGCTGGAAACAGCTACCATTTCCGCCGCCAAGCGGGAGTTGTCGAAGATAGATTCTTTAAATACTACTACGGGTGCGTTAACAGCGGAGCAGGTGTTGAAGCATTATTTTCATTAATTTTTCTGCATCTGTTGGAACGGCTTTGTGGTGTATATTAGCAACATGAAGATCATCTGGAAAATAGCGGGTATATTATTATTGCTGTATGTGGTGGTATGTATACTCGTGTACTTTATTCAGGAGCATTTACTTTTTTTTCCGAAGAAGTTGCCCGCCAACTATACTTTTCATTTTCAGCCGCCTTTTGAAGAGCAGCAGATTCGCATGAATGATGGCACGCTGCTGCACGGGCTGTTGTTTAAGGGAGATACCGCCAAAGGACTGGTTTTTTATTTGCATGGCAATGCCGGTGCACTCGATACCTGGGGAGAAGTAGCTGCTACGTATACCCGTTTGCGATATGATGTGTTTATTTTTGATTATCGTGGTTTTGGGAAAAGTGGCGGACACATTAAAAGTGAAGCACAGTTTTATGAAGATGCACAAACAGTATATGACAGCATAAAGAAAGTGTATCCGGAAAATAAAATTACCATCCTCGGATATTCTATTGGTACAGGTACTGCCGCCAGACTGGCTGCCATGAACCATCCGCAGCGGCTTATTCTGCAGGCGCCTTATTACAGCATGACAGATATAGCCAAACATCAGTATCCTTTTCTACCTTCCACGCTTTTAAAATATAGGTTCCCTGCTTATCAATATGTGCAGGCGACTACCGTGCCTATTACCATTTTTCATGGTGATCAGGATGAGGTGATTTATTATGAATCATCCGCGGTGAAACTAAAAGCCTGTCTGAAGCCTTCCGATACGCTGATTACACTGCATGGGCAGGGGCATAACGGGATGTCGGAGAATGAAGATTATCAGGTGGCGTTGAGGCGGATATTGGAGTAGTTTTATATTTACACCCCTATTACTTTCACCCCTTTCTTTTTACAATACTTTAAGCTCGCCGGATCTGCATCCGTTACTATTGCATACACTATTTCCAGCGGTGCAAACTGTAAATAGGACGGCTTATCTATTTTGCCGGCATCGCATAGGAGATAGGTTTGTGTGCTTTGGGCGGCCAATGCCAGTGCGATAGCGGCTTCTTTTTCGCTGTGAGCAAACAGTCCCTGTGCGGATAGGCCATCTACGCCAATAAATGCTTTGCCAGCCTGGTATCTGCGGATATGTTCTATGGCCATGCTGCCATGGATGGCTTGTCGTGCTGCATCGTACTCGCCGCCAATGATGTTCATGGATACCTGGCTGTTTTGCAGTTCGCTGATCACGGGCATGGAGTTAGTGATGACTTTTATTTTTTTTCCTTTAATGAACTGGCATAGGCGGAACACCGTGCTGCCACAGTCCATGAAAATAATATCGCCGTCGTTGATGAATGCGGCTGCTTTGCTGCAGATTTTATCTTTTGCTGCCTGGTTAACGGCCGCCTTATTAATAAACCTGTGCGGCATTTCCGGTGTTGTTACCGGGATGGCACCGCCATGGGTGCGGTAAAGCAGCCCGTGCTCCGATAGCTGGTTCAGGTCTCTGCGGATGGTGATTTCTGAAATGCCCAGCGATTGCGCCAGTGCTTTGGTATCTACTTCTCCCTGTTCCGATAACTGCGCCAGAATTTTTTGCTTTCTTAACTGGAAATTCATTTTTAATCTTTAACTTGATCAAAAATAAACAAAAACGATCAAAAACGATCATTTGAAATATGAAAGAGATAAATATCCTCGAAACAAAGATCCTGTCTGATAACTGGTATACACTGAAAAAGATCACTTATGAAATGAAGGGACATGATGGGGTAGTGGTACGACAGGAGCGCGAAGCATACGACAGGGGCAATGGGGCTACCATCTTGCTATATAATAAAGAAAATAAAACAGTGATACTCACGCGGCAGTTCCGCATGCCAACTTATATTAATGGCAATGAAACCGGTATGATGATAGAATGTTGTGCAGGACTGCTGGATCAGGATAATCCGGAAGAATGCATACGCCGGGAAACCATGGAAGAAACAGGCTACAACATCACCGATGTGCGTAAGGTATTTGAATCGTATATGTCGCCCGGTTCTGTGACCGAGATACTCTATTTCTTTGTGGCGGCTTATTCGAAAGAACAGCAGGTGCATGCTGGTGGCGGACTGGAAGAAGAGCAGGAAAATATTGAAGTACTGGAGTTGCCTTTTATAACCGCCATGGAGATGATCCGGACCGGAGAAATAAAGGATGGGAAAACCATTATGCTGTTGCAGTATGCTGCTATTAATAACCTCTGTGGATAAGCGAATTGGCCTTCATTGCAAGGTTAAATTTTGTGTATCTTTATCAGTATGAAAATGGAGCGTCATCTTCCTGTGGCTATTCTTCAACCTTTTGTCAAAGCTTTTCTGATTATAGAAAGTGGAGAGGGAATGGAGAATAATACGCTGCCCGATACATCTGTTGTGATGAGTTTCCGGATGAAAGGAACAGTGAGCCATCTTACGCAAACGCTGATCAATCAACTGCCGGCGGCGGGAGTGTCGGGTTTGCGGAAATCTGCCCGCTTACTGAAGTATGATCCTGATACCGCTAATTTCCTGGTGATATTCCAGGAAGGTGGCGCTACTGCTTTTTTCAAAGCGCCGTTGCATGAATTGTTTGAAGCCCAACAACCACTGGATGACCTGATTCGGTTATACAAAATTAAGGAAGTAGAAGAACGCTTAAGTGAAGCCACCGATGATCAGCAAAGAATAGCGGTAGTAGAAGAATTCCTGTTGGCAGAATTAAGAACACATGAACCTGATTTGCTGGTGAATCATGCCGTGCAACAAATTAAGAACACCAATGGCAACATAAAGATAAAATCACTGGCGGCCGACTTATACATCAGCCAGGATGCTTTTGAGAAAAGGTTCCGGCGTAGTGTGGGCACGAGTCCCAAGCAGTTTTCTGCTATTGTGAGATTAAGACATTTGCTGGACCATTATAATGCAGCAGAGAGTTTAACGGATGCCGCTTACAATGCCGGATATTTTGATCAGGCACATTTTATTAAAGACTTTAAAGCATTTACCGGCCGCACACCACAGGAATTTTTTCAAAATGCCACGTGGTGGTAATACAAAAATGAAGAAGATCTGCATCGCCGTTCGGAGATTTCCAGCGATGCGCAACAGGGTATTCCATCTGTTATGAAAATCTGCCATCACCTTTATTTTCAAAAAATCCCAAAGAAATATTTTTAAATAAGCAAATGCTCACTTATATTTGCACCGAATGAGATACAGAGATGAAAATAAAGTGCTGGCTATCCGCGAAGCGGCCATTGATATGGTCGCAAAGGATGGACTGGAAAATTTCGGGATCAACCGCCTGGCAAAAGCTGCGGGTGTATCTCCGGCCACTATTTACATCTACTACAAGGATAAAGAGGATTTGCTTACCAGTCTCAGTATAGAGGAAGGCGTTAGAATGACCCGCGCTACCCTGAAGGGTTTTGACCCGGCCATGTCTTTCAGCGACGGTCTTTGGTGCCAGTGGAAAAACCGGGCGGACTTTGCATTAGATAATCATAAATCCGCTGCTTTTTTTGAACAGCTTCGTAACTCTACCTATAGAGATAAAATGTTGGAGACCATTACGGAGGAATTCAAAAAAAATATGGGCAATTTTGTAGAGAATGCCATTGCACGTGGAGAAATAGACCGTATGCCCCTGGAAGTATACTGGTCAGTAGCATTTGCACCACTCTATTCCCTGATTAAGTTCCATAACGAAGGGCAAAGTCTTGATGGCCGTAAATTTAAGTTCTCAGAAAAAATCATGAAAGAAACATTCGACTGCGTGGTAAAAGGACTATCGAAATAGCTATTTTTTTTCTCAAATTAATAAATGAGCGCTTGCTTATAAACAATGAACACCGCACAACATATTCTTGTTTTCAAAACGAACATCGCAACAGTGGAAGACCGCTTAAAAGTGGCGCAGGTACTGGACCGGCAGCCGTTTATCGGGAAATGGACGGTAGACCTGGAAGATGTGGACCGCGTACTAAGAGTAGTGGCAGCCATACCAGCCATTGACAGCATCATCGCACTTGTAAATGCCAGCGCCTACGAATGCGCAGAGCTGGAAGACTAATAACGTTTTTCCATCAATATCTTTTAAATGAAACAAACAGCTGCTTTTTCTTCTCACCAGAAACTGGTGGTCGCCCTGTTGGCGCTCACACAGTTTACTGTTATACTGGATTTCATGGTGATGTCGCCATTGGGCGATATGCTCATGAAATCTATGAGCATAAAACCGAACCAGTTTGGTTTTATTGTATCTGCCTATGCTTTCAGCGCCGGTATCTCCGGGTTGCTGACCGCCGGTTTTGCCGATCGTTTTGATCGCAAAAAATTACTGGTATTTTTCTACACCGGCTTCATCATCGGTACGCTTTGCTGTGGCGTGGCCAATACCTACTATACCATGGTGGCCGCCCGTATAGTAACGGGTTTATTCGGCGGGGTAATAGGTTCTATTTCTCTGGCGATCATCACGGATCTTTTTGATCTTTCACAACGTGGCCGCGTGATGGGCTTTGTCCAGATGGCTTTCGGCGCCAGTCAGGTGTTGGGTATTCCCATTGGTTTATATCTTGCCAATGCCTGGGGCTGGGAAGCACCTTTTTTCCTGGTGGCCGGTCTGGCTATGATTGTGATGACGTTGATCTTTATCAGACTGGAACCCATCGTGGCCCATCTGGCGGTACAACGCGATAAGAGCGCCTTTAAACATCTGTTACACACCGTAGCTAAAAGGGATTATCGTATAGGCTTTACCGCTACTGCACTAATGTCTATCGGAGGTTTTATGATGATGCCTTTTGGTAGCGCCTTTGCCATCAATAATCTGCACATTACACCACAACAATTACCGCTGCTATTTATGGTCACCGGTGTGGGGGCGTTGTGCATCATGCCGGTGCTGGGCCGCCTGAGTGATAAGGTAGATAAATTCAAGCTCTTCACGATTGCAGCATTATACATGATGGTGATCGTCTTGATTTATACACATCTTACCCCGCAACCCCTCTGGATCATCATGTGCTTAAATGTATTGATGATGGGCGGTATCATGGGCCGTATGATCCCTTTCACGGCGCTCACTACGGGTATTCCTGACCTGGTAGACAGGGGCGCATTTATGAGCGTTAATTCCTCGCTGCAACAAATAGCTGGTGGTGTTGCCGCCGTCATTGCCGGCATGATTGTATCACAGCAAGATAAATTCAGTCCGATCGAACATTATGATACACTCGGCTGGGTCATTATTGGTTTAACGATCCCCTGTATTTTCCTGGTATACCGCGTCAGTATGTTGGTAAAATCAAAGCTCGCACGCGGAGCGGGAGTAGTGAATGTACCTGCGCCAACCGCAGCATAATCTCATAAAAAGGACTACCAGACAGAGGTAGTCCTTTGTTGTTTTTTGCAGAAAAATAACCCCGGAATAATGGATCTTGTTATACACCCG
>NZ_DATCVJ010000009.1:0-6519 GCF_036566945.1 Chitinophaga sp.
CCAGGAGCCTTCGCGCAGGATACCGGCAAAAAGCCGCAGCTGGGAAACGGTGCGCATACGTTCACCGGTAATGCGGCCTAGTGGCAGTCCGGATTCAGCAACAGCTCTTTCCAGCAGGGTATCACCCAGTGCCAGTATTTCTGTTGCGATGGTTTCCAGGAATACCGCCTTGTCTTCCGGAGAAGAAAGGCGGTATTCCTTAAACGCGGCAATGGCTTTATCCACGGCCTGATTTACTTCTGCAGTGGTGGCCACTGCAAATGTTTCCGGCAAAGCCGTATTACTAACGGGGTCGTATGCACGAAGTACCTCTGTACCTTCTCCGGAAGTGGCAAAGCCTATTATATTTTTTCCTGTAATCATGCAGGGAGATTTAAATATTCCGGTAACACAGGGCGCGCAGCCAATGCTGTTGCAATTACTTTTTCTGCGTATGCTTTTTCTGCTCCCTGAGGTAACAGTCGTGGTGCACGCAAATTCGTATTACCGATACCGGTAGCCGTAGCTGCCATCTTAATATACTGTACCAGTTTAGGTACGATATCGAGTTCCAGCAGTGGCATAAACCAACGGTAAATAACCAGTGCTTCTGCAATGCGGCCGGCTTTTGCGAGGCGGTAAATAGCCACGGTTTCACGCGGGAAAGCATCTACCAGTCCGGCTACCCAGCCATTGGCGCCAAGAACGATACTTTCTAACGCCAAAGTATCTACGCCGCAGAGAATACTGAAGCGATTACCGAAGCGGTTAATCATCCGGGTAACGTTGGTGGTGTCGCGGGTGGATTCCTTCACGGCCTGAATGTTAGCGGCTTTCGACAGCTGTTCAAACATATCGAGGGTCACTACAATCTTATAATCTATTGGATTATTGTAGATCATAATAGGCAGCGGGGTACTGTTGGCTACTGCAAGAAAGTAAGCGACGGTTTCTCCATCATCTGCTTTATAGCGCATAGGAGGCAGCAGCATTAAACCAGCTGCACCGGCATTTTGGGCCTCTCGGGCGCATGCGATAGCTGCCGTAGTGGTTTGTTCCGCAATATTCATAATGACGGGTATTTTACCACCCAGAAAAGCAACGGCATGTTTTACCAATGCATACTTTTCTTCATTCTGTAAACTGCTGGCTTCTCCCAGTGAGCCGCCCAGAATAATACCATTAACGCCTGCATCGACCTGCGCCTGCAGGTTTTTGTCGAACATCTCATAATCTATATGATCGTCGGCGGTGAAAGGGGTAAGCAATGCGGGAAATACGCCTTGCCAGTTAACTTGTGCCATTTTCCTATCTGTTTTTATGTCAACAAAAATAGCAGGCGACGTTCTATGGCATGCTACTGTAATTAATCAATTATACGCAGATTTTAACCGAAAAGAACGAACTTTCTCCATTAACCCCAAAATATCCGCATATATTTTTATAGCCCGGTTTGAGAAATTTTACTTAATTTAAAAAAGTTCTGCTACAATTGCGATATCCCATGCGTCAGTTATTTTTTTTGGTCTATTTGTTAACCTGGTCATCCCTTGCTCAAACAGCCGGGGCACAGTCGTGTAGCGAGATTGGCCAAACACCGTCTTCTGCATTTCCCGTATGTGGCACACAAACTTTCAAACAATTATCAGTACCCATCTGTGGGGGTAACTTCATACCTGGTCCGGGCTGTAATAACCCGGGAAATGGACCACACAACGACAAAAATCCGTTCTGGTATAAATTCACCTGTTATCAGACCGGTACACTGGGGTTCACTATCACGCCCCTTGTACTGGCAGAAGACTATGACTGGCAGATATTTGACATCACCGGCCGTAATCCCAATGATGTGTTTACGGATGGGAGTCTGTATGTAACCATGAACTGGACTGGAGAATTTGGCGTTACCGGCGCCTCTTCAGCAGGCACCTCTCTGGATGTTTGTGGTGGCTTTGGGCTGCCGTTGTTCAGCAAAATGGCCACGATCCAGCAGGGACACGAATACCTGCTGCTGATCAGTCATTTTTCGGATAGCCAGAGTGGTTATGAACTCTCCTTTGGTGGTGGCACCGCCGTGATCACCGATCCTACGATCCCTCATTTGCAGCAGTCGGCCTACAACTGTGGCCCTTATTCTATAGGGATTAAACTCAGTAAAAAGATCCAATGTAAAAGTATTGCCGCCAATGGAAGTGAGTTTACCCTGAGCGCTCCCGGTGTAAAAATTACCGGCGTAACGGGAGTTGGCTGTAGTAATGGATTTGATACTGATTCGTTGTTGGTACAACTAGACAAAATATTGCCTGTTGGGACTTATACCTTGACATCAAAAAATGGCACCGACCAAAATACTTTCCTGGATGCCTGTGGCAACCAGCTTCCGGTTGGAGAGCACGTTTCCTTTACCGTTGCACTGACCTTGCCTGTTGATATGGGCAGCATTAAAACGCCGCCCTGCGGCCCGGATGAATTGCAACTGACCTTTGATGCGCCCATCCGTTGTGCGTCCATCTCTCCGGATGGAAAAGATTTTGTGCTGAGCGGCCCTGCTGCGGTTAAGATTACCGGCGCTGCCGGCAATTGCAGCAGTGATGGCCTCACGACCACCGTCTCCCTAAAACTGGATAAAAGAATACTACAAGCAGGCAATTATAAAGTAACGCTGGTACACGGACCTGACGGCAACACCATAGAAAGTGAATGCCACATACAAACGCCTGCAGGCGGGGAAGCAACGTTTAATGTACCACCACAGCCGTTTGTGGCTCTGGGACCGGTTACGGCTCCTGCCTGCGCGCCTAATGAACTGCAACTGGTATTTGACCAGTCGATCCGTTGCAGCTCTGTGGCCGATGATGGCAGCGACTTTACCGTCAGCGGACCTTCGCCGGTGGTGGTCACTAAAGCCGTTACCGTATGTGATATCAACGGACTAACGAAAACGGTTACACTACAATTGAAAGACCGCATCCTGAAAGATGGGAATTACGTGGTGCAATTGAAAAACGGGAAAGATGGAAATACATTGCAAAGCGAATGCTGGCAGGAAACACCTGTCGGCGCCCAACAGCCTTTTACCATTGATCCACAGCCCACTCCACTCCTGCTTGGTACGGCGGCAGCAGTTTGTTCACCGGTGACCATAAGAGTAGGTATATCTATTCCGGTACGTTGCAGCTCTGTGGCCCCCGATGGCAGCGACTTTAACATCAGTGGTCCTAAACCGGTAAGGGTTACAAAAGCTACCGGTATATGCAATAGTAACAATCTGGCCGATTCGATAGACTTACAACTTTCCGCTGCCATTCAAAATGCCGGAGACTACGTGGTTACACTCCGTAACGGCACAGATGGAAATACTTTGCAGAGTGAATGCTGGCAGCTGGCCGCTATTAATCAGCCTATCGTTTTTCGTACAGCCGATACCGTGAATGCTTCGTTTAGTTATTCCATTGACCAGGACTGCCGCATTACCACCTTCCATTTACAGCATGATGGCAACCAACAGGTGAATCAGTGGCAATGGACATTTGACGACGGCGAGGTACTGAACACACAAAACCCCGTGAAAATGTTCAATTCACTCGGTATGAAGCACCTGCAACTCACCGTGTCCAACGGTGTTTGTACAGACACTAAAAGTAAAGACACCCTGATCAGAAGTGAGGTGACCGCATTATTTGACGTGAACCCAGGGCCTTATTGCCCGCTGGACCTGGTGCTACCACAGAATAAAAGTTTGGGTAACATAAAGACCTGGAGCTGGGACTACGGCAATGGCGCCCGCTCTGTGGCCGCCAATCCTATCCGCATGCAATATTACCCTACGCAAAAAGAACAGCAATATCTCATCCGGCTGATTGTTAAAAATGATGTCAACTGTATGGATACTGCCGATCATTATATTACCGCTGTATCCAGTTGTTATATAGATGTGCCTACGGCATTTTCTCCCAACAACGACGGACAAAACGATTATCTCTATCCGCTGAATGCATATAAAGCGGTGGACCTTCATTTTGCCGTTTACAACCGGGTGGGTAACCTCTTATTTGAAACCACCGACTGGCGGCGTAAATGGGACGGTACCGTGAATGGAAAATCCGCCGACATCGGCACCTACGTATGGATGCTGGAATACACGGAGAAAGTGAGTGGTAAGCGGGTATTCCGCAAAGGCACCACGGTGCTGCTCCGCTAACCCATTTTTGGATTTCTGGCTGAAGTCCCCTATTTTTTGCACTGAATAAACCGCGCATACATTGAAAGCACCCATCATATTAGCCATGGCTGTCACTTTGCTGGGCAGTTATGCAAAAGCACAAGACTCCACTGCCATCAAAGCCATTAACGCCGGCAGTTTTGCACAGCATATTAAAATACTGGCCTCCGATGCATTTGAAGGGCGCAAACCCTTTACCCGCGGTGAAGACAGCACCATTCAATACCTGGCCGCTCAATTTAAACAACTGGGACTACAGCCCGGCAACGGCAACAGCTATTTCCAGGAAGTACCCATGGTATCCATCAGCTCCAAACCTGCGGGCAACCTCGTCATCAAAGGCAGCAACGGCGAAGTATCGCTGTCTTACCTGGATGAATTTGTAGCCGCTACCCGCCGCGTGCAGGACCAGATAAGCGTCCGCAACTCAGCGCTGGTATTTGCCGGCTATGGCATCGTGGCACCGGAATACAACTGGAATGATTATAAAGGACTGGATGTAAAAGGTAAAACGGTGATTGTGTTGATCAATGATCCCGGCTTTGCAGACAGCACCCTGTTCAAAGGACGGACCATGACCTACTACGGCCGCTGGACCTATAAATTTGAAGAAGCAGCCAGACAAGGCGCTACCGGCGTTATCATCATTCATGAAACCGCCGCCGCCAGTTATCCGTGGAAAGTAGTCCGCAGCGGATGGTCTAACTCAAAGCTGTATTTACAAACGGCAGATAACAATCAGCATCGCACCGCTCTCGAAGGATGGATCTCACAGGAGGCTGCCAAAAAAATATTCCAACTGGCCGGCATATCACCTGATATCATGCAAAAGGCCAGGACAAAAGATTTCAGGCCGGTAGACCTCCACTTACAAACATCTCTCGATATTAATAATACCATACAAAAATCTACCTCCCATAATGTGCTGGCAGTATTACCGGGTGCCAAACGCCCGCAGGAATGCGTCGTATATTCTGCCCACTGGGATCATTTTGGTATAGGCGAGCCCGTTAAAGGAGATTCTATCTATAACGGCGCCGTAGACAATGCCACCGGCACGGCAGGCTTACTGGAACTGGCCACCGCCTTCACACGGCTGCCACAAAAGCCGGAGCGCTCTGTACTGTTTCTTTCCGTCACCGGAGAAGAACAAGGGCTGCTGGGATCAGAATACTATGCCGCACATCCCACCTTTGCGATCAATAAAATAGTGGCCGACATCAATCTCGATGTACTCAATACCTTTGGGCGCACCAAAGATATTACCGTGATTGGTTACGGTCAGTCTGAGCTGGATGAATACGCCCTCCGTGCTGCCCGCCAACAAGGCCGCATCACCATCCCGGAATCCAATCCGGAAGGAGGCTGGTTTTTCCGTTCCGACCACTTCAATTTCGCCAAAAAAGGAGTACCGGGATTATATATCGGCCCAGGCACCGATGCCATTGGCCACGAAGCCGGCTGGGGAAAAGAACAAACAGCTACGTACAACCGTTTACGTTACCACTCCCCCGCCGATGAATTTGACCCCGCCACCTGGGTAATGGATGGCATGGTAGAAGACATCCGCCTGTTGTTTGACGTAGGATACCACCTCAGCAACGAAAGCAGCTTCCCCACATGGAAAAAAGGGTCAGAGTTTAAAGCATACAGAAAATAAATAGCCATGGTTTTATTCGGATTGATAATGATCGGATTGATCCTGTCCCTGTACTTTGTTAATATGTACAGTCGCAGGAAAGGAAGAAAAACAGCCGTACCCGAAGGGTACCAGTCGCTCCTGGAAGAGCATGTACGCTACTACCAACAGCTTAATCCCGCTGATAAAACGCGGTTTGAAGCCATGGTACAGCGCTTCCTCAAAAGAACGAGTATAGAAGGTGTAGGCACCGAAGTAGCACCACTGGACCGTGTACTCGTAGCCGCCAGTGGCATCATTCCCATCTTCGGATTTAAAGACTGGGAGTATTTCAATTTGACCAACGTGATTCTCTACCCGGATACCTTTGATGAAACCTATCAGTACGAAGGCAATCGCCGTAACATTCTCGGCATGGTAGGCAGCGGCCCCTTAAACGGACAAATGATCCTCTCCCGCTCTGCCTTGCGCGAAGGTTTCTCCAATACCAGCGATAAAAACAATACCGCCATTCACGAATTTGTACACCTGCTGGATAAAACGGATGGCACCATCGATGGCTTCCCCAGCAAATTGCTGGATCATAGCTACAGTATTCCGTGGATGAAACTGGTGCATCAAACTATACAGCAGATTTCAGACGGGCATACCGATATTAATCCCTATGCAGCGATGAATG
>NZ_DATCVJ010000010.1:0-18577 GCF_036566945.1 Chitinophaga sp.
AAATAATAAGGCTTACCGCTACCAGATAGTACAAAATCGCAGCTGGCCACAAATACCTCTTATTTGGCGCATTTTTCCGGATAAGTGCATACCTGCCGCTACCCGATTACTATTATTACCCTTTAAATTTCCATCTCTCCATAATCTCCGTTATTTTTGCAACCTTATATTATGAATAGCATGGAACTTTCGAAAAACTACCTGCCCGCATTGGTGGAGGAAAAATGGTACCAACAATGGATGGACAAAGGTTATTTCCGCTCTAAGCCGGATGGCCGCCAACCCTTTACTGTCGTCATCCCCCCGCCTAATGTGACCGGGGTCCTGCATCTTGGCCATACCCTCAATGAAACCGTCCAGGACATCCTGGTGCGCCGCGCCCGTATGAGCGGGTTCAACGCCTGCTGGGTACCAGGTTCCGATCACGCGTCCATTGCTACCGAAGCCAAAGTGGTAAATATGCTCAAGCAGGAAAAAGGGATTGAAAAATCTCAGCTAACCCGCGAAGAGTTCCTGAAATATGCATTTGAATGGAAAGATAAATACGGCGATATCATCTATCACCAGATAAAGAAACTTGGCTGCAGCTGCGACTGGGACCGCGTTACCTTTACCATGGATGACCACTATTATAAAGCGGTAATCACTGTTTTTATTGATCTCTATAAAAAAGGAGTGATCTATCGCGGTGCGCGCATGATTAACTGGGACCCCAAAGCTAAAACTGCTTTGAGCGACGAGGAAGTAGAATACAAAGACCTCCAGGGGAAGCTGTACCATGTGAAATACGCCATTACAGATGCGGCGGGTACACCCACCGGCGAATTCATCACCATTGCCACCCAGCGCCCTGAAACCATCATGGGTGACACTGCCATCTGCGTAAATCCGGAAGATGAAAGATATGCGCACCTGAAAGGTCATTTTGCCACCGTACCGCTGATCAACCGCCGTGTACCGGTAATTTTTGATACTTATGTAGATAAAGAATTTGGTACCGGTGCGCTGAAAGTAACACCTGCACACGATATCAATGACTATAACCTCGGTCTGAAACATAACCTGGAAATAGTAGATACCCTCAATGATGACGGTACCCTCAGTGCTGCCGCCATCGTATTTGTAGGGGAAGACCGCTTTGTTGCCCGTAAGAAAGTAATTGCTGCGCTGGCAGAAGAAGGCTTACTGGAAAAAGAGCAGGAATACACTACCCGTCTCGGTTACAGTCAACGTAACCCCGACACCGTAGTAGAACCACGTATTTCTACCCAGTGGTTTGTAAAAATGGCAGAAATGGCCAAACCTGCACTGGATGCAGTTGTAAACGGTGATGTGAAAATACATCCCGGCGACCGCTTCCTGGCGACGTACAAATACTGGATGGAAAATGTAAAAGACTGGTGTATTTCCCGCCAACTCTGGTGGGGACAGCAAATCCCAGCCTGGTATGCACCCGATGGTACTTTTGAAGTAGCGTCCACCGCTGCTGAAGCGGTACAACAGTTTGCCGCCCGCAACATCACCATCACCGCCGCCGAACTGACACAGGACGAGGATTGCCTTGATACCTGGTTCAGCTCCTGGTTATGGCCGATGGAAGTATTCAATGGTATTTCGCAACCGGATAACGAAGATATCAACTACTACTACCCTACTTCTGTACTGGTAACAGGACAGGATATTATCTTCTTCTGGGTAGCCCGTATGATTATGGCCGGCCTGGAATTCAAAGAAGTGAAGCCTTTCAGTGATGTATACTTCACCGGAATGGTACGCGATAAACTGGGACGCAAAATGAGTAAACAGCTGGGGAATTCTCCGGATCTGCTGGAACTCATTCGTGACTACGGTGCAGACGCAGTACGCTTTGGTATCATGATCTCTTCACCGGCGGGTAACGATTTGCTCTATGATGATTCCAGCTGCGATCAGGGACGTAGCTTCTGTAATAAAATATGGAATGCACTGAAGCTGGTGAAAATGTGGGAGCAACGTCAGGAAGATGACAGCACTACCAATGCCGCTGCCAATGACTTTGCAGTGAAATGGTTTGAAAGCAGACTGAATGAAGTGCAGGCAGAAGTAGCCGCTTTGCATAAAGATTTCCGTTTGAGTGAAGGACTAAAAGCTATCTATAGCCTGGTATGGGACGATTTCTGCAGCTGGTACCTCGAATGGGCCAAGCCAGGTTTCGAACAACCGATTCCGGCCTCTGTTTATCGCAAAACAGTTTACTTCTTTGAGCAACTGATGCAGTTGTTGCACCCATATATGCCGTTTGTTACGGAAGAAATTTATCAACAGCTGGTAGTACGTGATGCTGATGATTCGCTGATGATGAAACAGTTTGCCACACCGGAAGCACCTGTACATGCTACACTTCTGGAGGGTTTGCTGGCTAAAGAAGTAATCAGCAGCATCCGTGATGCACGTAATAAAAACCAGATCAAGCCGAAAGAACCGATTGTACTGCATATAGAAACCAAACACGAAAATGCGTTCAAACAAATTGAAAGCATCCTCACCAAGCAGGTGAACGCGTCTGCCATTCATTATGTGCAGGCACCTGTGGCAGGTTGTATTACAGTGGTTATCCAGAAAGATAAATTCTACCTGGGTACAGCAACCGTATTGGATACTACTGCGCAGAAAGCCACCCTGCAGAAAGACCTGGAATATCTGAAAGGATTCCTGGGTTCTGTTGAAAAGAAGCTCTCTAACGAAGGCTTTGTACAGAAAGCAAAACCTGAAGCGGTGGAAGCGGAGCGCCAGAAAAAAGCAGATGCCGAAGCAAAGATTGCTGTCATCGAGGAAAGTTTAAAATCCTTATAATTTTTATCATCGCCCGGTCGTTACTATACCGGGCGATTTTTTTATATCCTATTACTATCATGCAAAAACACCTGTTACTTTGTTTCTTCTTTACCGCTGCAATGGCACCTGTATTTGCGCAGTCCACTAAAAAGCCTGCTGCAAAACCTGCTGCTGTTACCAATAAAAGACCGATGAAACTGCGTAGCAGCTGGGGAATTTACCTGAGCGACACGCTTCCTAAAAATGAAGTCATCAAACTGCTGGATTCTGCGTTGGTAGTCCGGGATGAAAAAAATATCAAATACCCGGTGCTCTCCTTTGCTTTTACTTATGAAAAGCATGAACCTTACCTGAACGATACCACCGGCCAACCCGCACTCTATAAAGATTTTACCGGAGACAACTTCAAATCAGCTTCCCTCTCCCCTTTGTGGAGCAAGGGTTTGAAGGAATCGCTGCAAACCGGTGATGTATTATACTTCGATGAGATCATCATCAAATATGCAGAAGAAAAATTCTACAAAGCACCTTCACTTAAGATCAGCGTAAAATAATTCAGTAGTTAAACAGCTGTTGAATGGGGATAATAAAGTCTACCCGATTCTGCGCATTGTCTACCGGGTCCTGATCGAACAGGTGGCTGAAACGCACGCCAAATGTGAATGGCAGGGCATTGCCTATCCTTGTATCGAAGTATAATTCTGTGCCCGCAGACATGTAACGGTTATCGATATGTTGTGGCGCATAATTGGCCATGCTATAATCATAGAACAGGTTGGCCCTGATCCGGTTAAAGTAAAGGATTTGCGCAAAGCCCCAGTCGGGGTATGCCAGTGGCAGGTGGTAATTGGCGCCCAGCTTGTAGATACGAGTATAGAACGGTGTATTGTACCCTCTCGCATATACGAAGTTATCTGAAAATGAATAGTTAAAAGACTGATCACGTTGCTGATAAGCGGCCTGTAATACGAGGTTATGATTTTGCCATAAACCGGGCAGATACTGATCGAACCGTGCATACAACTGCTCTGCATACAGGCCGTTCACGGAGGTATTGTACTGTACTGCCAGGTACTGTCCGAAATGTGTGAATATATTCTGTGTAGCCTTCATCCGTTGATTACTGAAGATGACGGTGTTACTGAGAAACTGTAAATCGTTCCCCTTGTATTTGCTGTCCAGGTAGCGGTGGCGGATGTTGTAAGTGCTCCCAAATGAGATACTGCGGTTATATAGTCCCCGGGAAAGATTGAGCGGGATACTCACACCTACATTGGCGGTGGCTTCATTCCAGTACACCCGCTGCCGGTTCTGATCAAGTCCATTGCGGTTGATGGCGTAATCGGCGCCTACAGACAATACCGGAAACAGTCCTCCAAAAGTAAAACTGGCTGCCAGATCGGAGTAGCCTTCATTGCGGTTGTACGTATAGCCGATACTGGTAGATGTAGTACTCAATATATTTTCACCGATCAGGGAAATGCCATAATCCGGATCATTAAAAGAAGGTACCCAGCTGTGGAAATTAAATGGATGGGTGAGCTGTGAATATTTTTTTACCGGTAAGGAATCATGCGGTACAATACCCAGGATATCTCCTCCTTCTTTAAAGTCGGGCTGCAGCCAGGCGCTGCGACTATCGCCACTCACGGGTACTTCTTTCCATGACGAGGTATTCAGGGCGGCATGATACAGCTTGTATCCTTTGATGGTGAACTCGCTGAAAAGGAGACTGTCTTTCTGCGCATCTATGGCCATATGCAAGGCGCTGTTGCCTCTGTCGGTTACTTCGTAGGTTTTCTTATCAGCTAACGTAATAGCATATACGTTGTTTACATCTTTGTAGCCGCTGGTAAAATAAACGGTATCACCGCTTACAGCAGGTATTCCAATTACGGTGAAGCTGAAAGGCGTGAGCACCGTGCTTTCACCCGTAGCGAGCGACTGCTGTACCAGCGCCATTTCTCCCCTGGTATTACGTACAGCGCTGATCACTGCCTGGTCATTGGCGGTAAACCTTGGATAGGTATAGAACCAGTTTTCCGGGTTAGGTAATTCCTTTTCTACCGCTCCATTTTGTGTATTGATCAGTTGCAGGTGGTACTGCATAGCCGGCGTGGTGGCTACTGCAATTACCTGCTGACCATTTGCACTAATATCCGGAGAGAAGAATTTGCCTCTGGGAGATATTGTTTTCGTACGTCCGGTAGCGTTATCCCAGATACGGATCACCGAAAAATCTTTCCAGCTCCAACGCGCATCAAAGCGGGCGGCGGCCCATACGATGCGACCATTGCGATAGCTGAAAAAATCATCGTACACCAGGCCAGGACGTACCAGCAAATGTTCTTCGCCGGCGGCATTGAGCTGATAGATCCCGGGGATTTTGTTCCGGGTGTTTTTCAGTACGATCCGTTCATTATTACCGGCCGTGTATACATATTTATAATCGGTCACTGGTTTGGCGACTGGCAGCACAGCTACTGCGGGCGTGGTATCAGGGCGGGCAGCATAGCTATTCCACAGTGGCTGGTATTCAGCCATGGTGGCCTGATAAAACGCCGTAATATTTTTGCCTGTTCTCTTTTTCAGGCTATGTGACATGGGATAAAAAAGGCCACGGAAACGAACGGCATCGGAGGTCACGTCCTTCCAGAATGTTTGACCGTAATGTGTGCGGCCGTAGGTAGACATCAGGTATCCCAGTGGATAATGATCGGGCACATAGTCTACATACGAGCCGTTGCGTATTTTCATATAGGCGTACTGTTTACCTGCCAGTGAAAGTCCGCGGAAACCATCGAAGAAGCCCGGAAGTCTGCCTCTGCCCTGTGGTGTCAATGCAGTTTCCATCACCACGGCATCGCCTTCCCAAAACCAGTTGGGTACGGCAATATTGGTGATAGCGGCTTGTCCCAGTTCACCACCGAGAATAGAAAATACTTTAGAGAGTCCCTGCCGGAAGTTCATGTTCTGCAGCACATGCCGGTACTCATGCACCGACAATTGTTCTACCCAGTTGAGGGAGCCCAGATCCAGTGAAGTAGGCGAAGGAGTGAGATAGAATTCAGAACGAAAGGGGCCCAGTTGCACATATCCGTTGGATTGCATCGTTTGGTTCTGCAATACGATGTTTACTTTTTTCTCCAGCGGGCCAATAGAGGCACGGGTATAACGGTTGAGATAATGTACGATGTTGGCCACACGTTCACCGGGCAGGGTCATGCCTTGGGGGAAAATCACTCTTACCGTATCTGTATTTATCTGCTGCCATTTCAGTGATGGCGGGTTGCCACCAAATTGCTGTGCTGATAGAGAAAGAGAAAGCGCAAAAAGACAAATAGTGGCAAGGATACGCATAAGAGAATGACGAATTTCAAATTACGAATGACGGATATTAGCGAATGACGATACCGTATAAACGAAAATATGGTTCTTTCCTTATATTATAACATCTATTCGCTAATATCCTTATTTCTTCATTTGTAATTCGTAATTCCGTCTACTAACATTCCGGCAAGCTGATTGGAATATTTACCGCCAGGCCACCATCGGAGGTTTCCTTGTATTTGGAGTTCATGTCCTGTGCTGTTTCCCACATGGTTTTCACGACGGCATCCAGCGACACCTTTGCCAGTTCCGGGTTGCTTTGCAGGGCCAGTTGAGAAGCGGTGATGGCTTTAATGGCGCCCATGGTATTTCTTTCGATGCAGGGTATTTGTACCAGTCCACCTATTGGATCGCAGGTAAGACCGAGGTGATGTTCCATGGCTATTTCTGCGGCCATCAGTACCTGGCGTTGGGAACCTCCCATACATTCGGTGAGGGCAGCAGCGGCCATGGCAGAGGATACACCTATTTCAGCCTGACAGCCGCCCATGGCTGCTGAAATGGTGGAGCGCTTTTTAAAGATGCTGCCTATTTCAGAAGCGGTCAGGAGGAACTGTTGTATTTTATCATCGTGGAAGCCATCGCAGAAGGCGATGAAATACTGCAGTACAGCGGGTATTACGCCGGCGGCGCCGTTGGTAGGTGCTGTTACTACACGTCCAAAGGAAGCATTTTCTTCGTTTACGGCCAGTGCAAAACAACTTACCCAGTCGAGTGTATAGCTGAAATGCTCTCCACCTGCTCTGATAGCGGTTATCCAGGAAGCATAATCTGTATAGGTACGTCCTTTGAGTAATTTTTTATTGAGTGCGGCGGCGCGACGGCCTACCCGGAGTCCGCCGGGTAATTCGCCACTGGTATGACAGCCGCGGAAAGTACATTCCTGCATCACGCGCCAGATATTTAGTAATCCTTTCCGTGTTTCTTCTTCCGGGCGCCATGCCTGTTCGTTTTCCATCACCAATTCCGAAATGCTGTAGCCTGTTTTGATGCACCATTGCAGCAGCTGACGGGCAGTATCTATTGGAAACGGCAGGTCTACCTGGTGTGCACTGCTGCCATCCTCGCCTTCCTGTACTACAAAGCCGCCACCGATAGAATACCAGGTGGAAGCGATTTGTTCTCCATCCAGGAAAGATACCAGGAATGTGAGTGCATTTGGATGAAAGGGTAGTGATTCTTCAAAGAGGAAGTCAATATCTTCAACGGGATCAAAGTCTATTTCATATTTACCTGCCAGCAACATTTTGCGGTGACGGCGGATATCATCCATTTTAGGATTGATCTGGTTCACATCAAAAGTCACGGGATCATCTCCACAAAGTCCGAGTTGTACGGCAATATCGGTACCGTGTCCATGACCTGTTTTGGCGAGCGATCCATATAATAAAACCTGTACTTTGCTGACAGCCGGTAATCTGCCTTCCTTTTCCAACTGTGCCAGGAAGCGGAGCGCTGCCCGCCATGGGCCTAAGGTATGGGAACTGGAAGGACCAACGCCTATCTTAAAAATATCAAATACTGAAATACATTCGTGTGCCACTATATTTTAGTTTATCTGTAAAATTAACGGAAAGCGGGCGAATAAAACAATAACATAAAAAAGCGGTGCTGACAGAGCCGGCACCGCTTTTTTATGTTATCCTGTGATCAATTATTTATTCGTAAAATCCTTCAGCTTTACATTAAAAACCAGGACAGTGTTACCTGGAATCGAACCCTGTCCCTGAGGACCATATGCGAAATAAGAAGGCAGGAATAAATTGATTTCTCCACCTTTTCCTATTTTAGGTATACCTATTGTCCAGCCTGGAATTACGCGGTTCAGATCAAAATTGGCATTATAGCTACTATCAAACACTTTTTTATCCAGGAAAGAACCGATGTAGGCCACGTTCACACTAGCCGCGCCCTTCACCGAATCACTTTCTCCTCTGGTTACAATCTGGTAAAAAATACCCAGTGAGTCATGTTGCAGGTTTGTGATATTGTTCGCTGCGGCGTAAGCAACAATCTTTGTGGAGTCAATTCTATACTGCGCCAGGGCATCATAAGACGGTGTATCATCTTTTTTTGAACAGGCAGCGAGTACTAATAAAAATAATCCTCCCAACAGAAAAACTTTCTTCATACGATTACGTTTCGGTTTTATTATGAAATTAAAAGGTGACAATGCGATTGGCAATAGTAATGACTTTTTACCTGATATTTACTAATTCCACATCTGAAATCAGGACGGCATTAGCTGGAATGATGCCGGGGATACCGGTAGAGCCGTAGGCCAGCGCTGGTGGAATGTATAATCTGATTTTACCACCCTTAGAGATTTTCTGTAGTCCTATCTGCCAGCCTGGAATATGATTTTTAAGTTCCCGCTGATCAAAGTCAGTCGGGCCAAATGAGGAGCCCACTGTTTCTCCGTTGAGTAGCTGATTGCTATAAATGACGGTGGGAATGGAACTGGCTTTAACAAAGTGAACGCTGTCACCTGCTTCGAGGATCTTATAATAAAGACCTGAAGCATCTTTAATGGCAGTTTCATTATGGGCGCTGAGATAGCTGAGGATTACATTTTCCATCCTCACGTCTGCCACATCCATTTGTAATGATCCTTCTTTTTTGGTGCATGCCATTAACAATACGATGAGGCATGCGCTTATTATTTTTACAGCTGTATTCATCCGCTTCTGTTTACGATCCTGGTTGTTTAACGGATATCTACCGCGAAAGTTACAATTATTCTGTTACCGACATAAAAAAACTCCTGCCAGGCCGAAACCTGCAGGAGTTTTTTTATAGTAATAATATAGATTAGTAATCCATACCCATACCGTGGCCACCGCCGCCCATTGCAGGCGCAGAAGACTTAGGTTCTGGTTTATCAGCGATTACACATTCTGTAGTCAACAGCATGGAAGCGATTGATGCAGCGTTTTCCAGTGCAATACGGGTTACTTTAGTAGGATCGATTACACCTGCAGCCAGTAAGTTTTCGAAAACTTCGGTGCGTGCGTTGAAACCGAAATCACCTTTACCTTCTTTCACTTTCTGTACTACGATAGAACCTTCGATACCTGCGTTAGCAGTGATCTGACGTAATGGTTCTTCGATAGCACGTTTAACGATAGAGATACCGGTTTGTTCGTCGTTGTTAGCACCTTTCAGTGATCCCAGGGCTTCGATAGCGCGGATGTAAGCCACACCACCACCAGGAACGATACCTTCTTCAACGGCAGCGCGGGTAGCGTGTAAAGCATCGTCTACGCGATCTTTCTTTTCTTTCATTTCTACTTCAGTAGCAGCACCAACGTAGAGTACAGCCACACCACCGCTTAATTTAGCGAGACGTTCCTGTAATTTTTCGCGGTCGTAGTCAGAAGTAGTTACTTCGATTTGTGCTTTGATTTGTCCGATGCGGGAAGTGATGGCATCTTTTTCACCTTTACCACCTACGATGGTAGTGTTATCTTTATCGATGGTGATAGATTCTGCTTTACCGAGGTAAGTCAGGTCAGCGTTTTCCAGTTTGTAACCTTGTTCTTCGCTGATAACGATACCACCGGTGAGGGTAGCCAGATCCTGCAGCATATCCTTTCTTCTGTCGCCAAAGCCAGGAGCTTTAACAGCAGCAACTTTCAGGGTACCACGCAGTTTGTTTACCACCAGGGTAGCCAGAGCTTCACCTTCCAGATCTTCAGAGATGATGACTAATGGCGCGCCTTGTTGAGCTACTTTTTCCAGGATGTGCAGGATATCCTTCATAGTGCTGATCTTTTTATCGTAGATCAGGATATAAGGGTTAGCCAGTTCAGCCTGCATTTTTTCGCTGTTGGTAATGAAGTAAGGAGACAGGTAACCGCGGTCAAACTGCATACCTTCTACTACTTCAACAGTAGTGTCAGTACCTTTAGCTTCTTCTACAGTGATAACGCCGTCTTTGGTTACTTTCTGCATTGCCTGGGCAATCAGTTTACCAATTTCGTTGTCGTTGTTAGCGGAGATAGATGCTACCTGTTCGATTTTCTGGTTGTCGTTACCAACACTTTCAGATTGTTTTCTCAGGTTTTCAACTACTGCTTTAACAGCTTTGTCGATACCACGTTTCAGGTCCATTGGGTTAGCACCGGCAGCTACGTTTTTCAAACCGTCGCCGATGATCGCCTGTGCCAGAACGGTTGCAGTGGTAGTACCATCACCTGCCAGATCAGCAGTTTTGGAAGCTACTTCTTTCACCATTTGCGCACCCATATTTTCGATAGCGTCTTCGAGTTCAATTTCTTTAGCAACGGTAACACCATCTTTAGTTACACCCGGAGCACCGAATTTCTTTTCGATTACTACGTTACGACCTTTAGGGCCGAGGGTTACTTTAACGGCATCAGCCAGAGTGTCAACGCCTTTCTTCATTTTGTTGCGGGCGTCTATATTGAAGAAAATTTGTTTTGCCATAATACTTTGTAGATTTTTCTATTAGGAATTAAAACATATCCGTGGGTCTATCTTAAACGATAGCCAGGATATCAGATTCACGCATGATTAAGTAATCTTCGCCTTCGATAGGGAGTTCCTGACCAGAGTATTTACCATACAGAACAGTATCACCTACTTTCACAGTGATTGGTTCATCTTTTTTACCAGGACCAGCAGCCACCACGGTGCCTCTCACTGGTTTTTCTTTTGCAGTATCCGGGATAATGATACCACCAGCTGTTTTCTCTTCTGCTGCTGCAGGTTTCACGATTACCCTGTCAGCTAAAGGTTTAATACTTAATTGTTTAGCCATAGTAGATTTTATTTAAAAAAGATGTTTATATTTTGTTCCTTCCCGTCCACGAGAATTGTGCCAAGGCGGTTTTCGGGTCAAATTTGCAGTTCACGAAGGTATTGACTAGATTCCAAACTGACAAATCATGACAGCGAACCCGAAAAAATGACAGAAATGACAGAACGCGGATTTTGTCTTTCCCAGGATTATACTGATTTAGATGATTTTCCCGATTTTTTTAATGATTTTTAAGATTTTGGGAGATGAGAGCAGATATATTTGCTTCCATCTCCCAAAATCTTAAAAATCATTAAAATCAAAGGAAAAGATCAGTATAATCAGTATAATCAGTATAATCCTGGGAAAGACAAAATCCGCTCCTGTGCCAAATATCCTTAAATATGAATTTTTTTCTCTAGTTTTGCGCCCTTATACCAGTTCTTTTTTATACGATGATCAGTAGAAGAAACATCCGGGTAAAGGTGATGCAAACACTTTACGCCCTGGAAACGATGGATGAAAGCAGTATTAAGCCAGGCACGGCCACCAGACTTTTGAATGAAAAGCTGGACCAAACCTGTCAGATCTTTACCTACTTACTTAATTCAGTGGTACAGGTGGCGCAATACGCAGAAATTGACGCGCTCGCCCGTGCCTCCAAACACTTACCCTCTGCCGAGGATCTGCAAGTGAACACCAAGATTGCAGGTAATGAATTTATTTACCAGATAACCAGTGACAAGGGGTTCCAGGTAAACCTGGAACAATGGAAAATGAAGCTGCAGACAGACGATGATCTGCTCAGAAAGCTTTATAACCAGATGGTAGTTACGGACACCTATAAAGCTTATATAGCAGATGGTAGTCGTACCAAAGCCGGTGAAAAAGAAATACTGGAATTTATCTATAAAGAAGTACTGGGGAAAAGTGAGCTGTTTATACAGCATATGGAAGATACCTTCCTCCACTGGGGCGATGATGAAGAAATGATGAGCATTCTGATCAACAATTACTTCAACAAGCCACATCTCTTTAATTTCCTGCAGCTGATCAGCAAAGAAAAGCTGGATTACGCCAAGGAACTGTTGCTGACGGTTATTGATAAGAAAGAATACTGCCTGGAACTGATCAAGCCCAAATTACAAAACTGGGATTCTGAGCGTATAGCAGCAGTAGATATGTTACTGATGGAAATGGGGGTATGTGAATTCCTTTACTTCCCTACCATTCCTACCAAAGTAACGATCAACGAATATATCGATCTGGCCAAAGCATATAGCACACCACAGAGTGGACAGTTTATCAACGGGATTCTGGATAATATCCTGAAAGACCTGGAAAAAGAACAATTGGTTCAAAAACAGGACCGTCCCAAAAAGTAAGTGGGAAAAGTTATTTTTACCTAAAAAATAGCAATACCATGAAAAAGCTGTTCTGTTTACTCGCCTGTGGAAGCCTGCTGATTGCGGCTTGTAACAATAGTGCCAAAAACAACACTTCCGCCGCCGGTGCAGCCGGTAACGGACAAATAAAGGAAGACGGGCAATCCTCTGCATTAACCTTTGAAGAAAAGGTGCATAATTTCGGGGAAATTGTAGCCGGTGAAAAGGTAGAATACTCCTTTAAATTCACCAATACAGGCAGTAGCCCACTGCTGATCGAAGACGCCATTTCCAGCTGTGGTTGTACCGTTCCGGAATGGCCGAAAGAGCCGATCAAACCCGGACAATCCGGCTATATGAAAGTTATTTTTGATAGTCATGGTAAATCCGGTTACACAGAGAAAGAGATTTCTGTCAAAATCAACAATAAAGACGGTTATGTGGTAGGACCTAAAATCCAGTGTAATATTATTACCAAATAGACCCGAATAAACTATTAAATCAATTATAGATGAACATCCTGAACATTTTATTAATGGCGCCTCAAGCCGGTGCCTCAGGCGGTGGTAACTCCTGGGTTTCTTTCCTGTTTTTTGGCGGTATGATTGTCGTTATGTGGCTTTTTATGATTCGCCCTCAGACTAAGAAAGCAAAACTGCAGAAACAATTTATCGACAACCTGAAAGAAGGCGACAAAATCGTTACCATCGCAGGTATTCACGGTAAAGTGAAAAAAATGAATGATAACAATACTGTATTGATGGAAGTTAGTCCTGGTACCAGCTTTATCATTGAGCGTTCCGCTATCAGCATGGAATATACTTCAGCGCAACAGAAAGCAGCTGAAACCAAATAAGATATTACGAATTAGCCATTAAGACTACGGAGTTGTGTATAGATATTAGCGGACCAATGATCGCTGCTGTCTACATACAACTCCGTAATTCGTAATGCCTAATTCGTAATTCTTTTCTAAATTGGGGGCATGTTAAAGATAGGAATCACCGGAGGCATTGGCTCTGGCAAAAGCACCGTTAGCAAAATATTTGAATTACTGGGCGTCCCCGTATATTATGCGGACGAAAGGGCGAAAGATATACTGGTCCGTGATCCGGAGCTGATGGAGCAGGTGAAGCAACATTTCGGGGCGGAGGTATATGATGCAAACGGCGTCCTGAACCGGAAATACCTCGGCAATATTGTATTCAACGACAAGGATAAACTGGCCATCCTCAACTCCCTGGTACATCCGGCTACCATCCGCGATTCTGACCAATGGGCGCAGCAACAGCATACGCCGTATGTTTTAAAGGAAGCAGCCCTGCTTTTTGAAACAGAATCCTTCCACCATCTCGATAAAATAATAGCCGTTTTTGCCCCGCAGCCGCTGCGGATACACCGCGTTATGAAGCGGGATAATGTTACCCGCGATGAAGTATTGGCGCGCATTTACAAGCAAATTGATGAAACCATCAAAATGCGTTTAAGCGATTATATTATACATAACGACGAACAGCATATGGTGATTCCGCAGGTGCTCGCCCTCCACGAACAACTGCTGGCGCTTTCGGCCGAAAAGTAAAGCTGGCAGGGGGTTCCCGGCCCATCAGGCAGCAGATACCTGGCGCCCGATGTTTTACGGCCCGCTCTCCCGGGTTACCTGGGGTATAGCAGGGCGGTCAACCACCCCATTTTTTCCTAACTTCGATTAAAATACGGATAATGGATACTGCGAACAGAGCTCCTATTCAATTGACAGTCAATGCTGTGGAAATAGTAAAACAATTATTACAGGGGAATACAGCAGCACCCTACCTGCGGGTAGGCGTGAAAGGGGGCGGTTGTTCCGGCGTAGCTTATATGCTCGGTTTCGACGCCATCATGGAAGATGATGATCTCTTTGATATAGCCGGTATTCCGGTCATTATGAAGAAAGCGCATGGTATGTACCTCATGGGAATGGAAATAGACTACCAGGAAAGCAGCGATGCCGCAGGATTCGTATTCCGGCAGCCGGGTAGCTGATCCCATCTCCCTTTACAACTACAAACACAGATATTTACCTAAATAAAAAGAGACTGCCTTTATCAGGCAGTCTCTTTTTTATCAAACATTATTTCAGTGACCTTACTTATTTAGTAGCAGGAGTCGCTTTTTGAGCAATTACTTCTACTGATTCACTCTCATTAGACAGTTCGTTCTTCTTGTCGAAGTCAACCAGTACGGGAGCAGCTACAAAGATAGAAGAGTAAGTACCGGTGATCACACCAATCAGCATCGCAAAGGCGAAACCGCGGGTTACTTCACCACCGAAGATAAACAATATCAGGATGGTCAGGAACACCGTCAGGGAGGTCATAATGGTACGGCTCAGGGTATCGTTGATCGCTTTGTTGATAACGGTATCTCTGTCGCGGCCATGTTTACCGGTTCTGAAGTACTCACGGATACGGTCAAATACAATCACGGTATCGTTCATGGAGAACCCGATCACTGTCAGGATCGCAGCGATAAAGTGCTGATCGATTTCCAGTGTGAATGGTACAAAAGTTCTGCACCAGGAGAATACTGCCAGTGTTACCAGTACGTCATGCAGCAGGGAGAATATAGTACCGATAGAGTACTGCCATTTGCTGAAACGTAACAGGATATACAGGAAGATCACCACGAGTGACAGCACAGTTGCTTTTACAGCACCGGCGCGTAAGTCATCCGAAATGGTAGGTGATACCGTTTGTGATCCGACAATATAGCGGTTAGCAAATACTTCAGGCGTTACAGAAGCATCATAGAACTTCTTCAGGCCGCCGTATAATTTATCTGCTACTTCTTTATCTACCGCCAGGCTCTGTTGCTCAATTTTGTAAGCAGTAGTGATGTTCAGCTGGTTGGTAGTTCCGATTGTTTTAACGAATACTTCTGATTCGAATTCTTTCTTCAGTACATCTGCTACTTCCTGTCTGTTCATCGCATGTTCGAAGCGAACCGTATAGCTACGTCCACCGGAGAAATCGATACCGTGGTCGAAACCATGGAAGAAGGAAGAAACACCTGCTACCATTACAACAGCAGAGATGATGTAAGCGTATTTACGTTTACCGACGAAGTCGAAGGCAGCGTGTTTAAATACTTTACGGGAAATTGGTGTAAAGTATTCGAAGTGTCTTTTTCTCTTCATCCAGAAGTCAGTTACCATACGGGAAACCAGGATACCGCAGAACAGAGACAGGAACAAACCTATGATCTGAGTGGTAGCAAAGCCCAGTACAGGACCTAAACCGAAGTAAAACAGGATGAATGCAGTGAGGAGGGAGGTAACGTGACCATCCAGAACCGGAGCGTAGGAACGTTTGTAACCGTCTGCTACCGCATCATGGTAGGACTTACCGTGGGTAAGTTCGTCCTTGATTCTTTCGAAGATGATTACGTTGGTATCTACCGCCATACCGATGGTGAGTACCATACCGGCAATACCGGCCATTGTTAACGTAGCACCCATAGACGCCAGGATACCGAAGGTAAACAGCAGGTTGAGTACCAGTGCAATGTTAGCTACCCAGCCGGCAGAGTTGTAATACACCAGCATGAGTACGAAAATGATTCCGAAGGAGATCATGAAAGATTTAGCACCTGCAGCGATGGATTCAGCGCCGAGGGTTGGTCCTACGATCTGTTCCTGTACGATCTGTGCAGGAGCCGGCATTTTACCGGATTTCAGGATATTGGCGAGGTCATTGGCTTCTTCGATGGTAAAGCTACCACTGATAGAAGAACGGCCACCGGCAATTTCGCCCTGTATAGAAGGTGCAGAGTAAACGATATTATCCAGTACTACTGCTACATAGTTGAAGGTAGCCGGATTTTTTGAATCTGTTGGAGCCAGTTCGCCGGTCAGTTTTTTCCATTCATGGGCACCTACGTTGTCCATGGTCATGCTGATTTCCGGTTGGTTGTTCTGGTCCATATCCTGACGTGCATCTACGATCCTTTCGCCACCAACGCGTGGAGCAGGGTTAGCAGGATTCACTTTCAGGAGGTAAACAGCCATGGGGCCGTGTTTATCTTCTTTATTTTCGGGACCGAATGCAATCACGCCATCTTTAGGCAGTACAGCCTGTACAGCTGGCAGTCGCAGGTAACGGCCGAAAGTAGCGGTGTCTTTAGGTAAGATTCTGCCGATAGACGGGCCGGGATAAGCCTGACCGGTTTGCATGTCTACGTTCGGGAACAATACAGAGAACAGTGGATTTTGTTTCTGCTGTTCCTGGATTTGCAGTTCTTTGCTTGCATTTTTGCCGGTATCTTTTTTAGCCAGGTATTGATTGAGGCTGCCATCTTTACTGGTATCACCTTTCGCGTCTGCAGCGGCAGTGGTAGTTGCAGCAGTTGCTGTATCTACTGCCGGGGTAGCAGGCGTGTGGGTATCCAGTGAATTTTTGATGGCCTCGTTCATTGGCATCAGAATATTCTGCAATACTTCAGGACCATTTTTGTACACCTCTCTGAATTCGAGGTTGGCAGTAGCCTGCAGGTATTTGTGTACACGGGCAGCGTTATCAACACCTGCCAGTTCTACAGAGATCAGACCTTTGTTTTCGTCCAGGCTGATGTTAGGTTGTGCCACACCGAATTTATCAATACGTTTTTGCAGTACGATATAGGTATTTTTAATGGCAACACGTGATTCCTTGCGGATCATGTCCAGCACCTGCTGATTGGAGGAATTAAAGGTGATATCCTTTTGGTAGGCATTTGCAAAAATAGTTGCCAGTTTACCCTGAGGAGCTACTTCGGCGTATGCTTGACCGAACAAAGTAACAAAATCTGACTGGTTTGTCTTTTTCAGTTCATTTGCCCTAACCAGCGCTCTGTTAAATGCAGCGTCCTTGGATTGACCGGATAAAGCGCGGATAACGTCTTCCACGTTTACTTCCAGTACAACGTTCATACCTCCTACCAGGTCCAGACCGAGATTCAGTTCTTTCTCTTTGGCCTTGGTGTAGGTAACATACCATGGGAAACCTGCAATTTGCTTGCTGCTGGTACTGTCCACGATCTCTTGTCTCCTTTGTTTAATAACCCCTGCCAGCGTATCTGAGTAGAAGCCCTGCAATTCCTTGCTGTCGGGATATTTCTTGTCAGGTGTAGGGTATTGTTTGGCCACATCGTCCTTGGCCTGCTGCTCTATCTTCTTCTCATAGTTCCGCACCAAAAACGTGAAGGACAATTGGTACAAAGAGATAAGGATCAGTGCGATGGCAAAAAATCTTACCAGTCCTTTAAGTTGCATACTGTTTGTTTCGGGTTTATTAAAAAAAATTTTTAAGAGTTGCAAAGATAGAATTTAAATCGATATATTAAAGCCCTTGTTAAAAGACGCGCAAAATGAGCATACGCCTGCATTTGCAGGTTGGTGGGCATACTTTTTTATAAATCTGCAGATCCTGGTTTATGGTCTTTTTAATATTATTCCTTTGCTTTACAATCAATAACAACGACAAATATATGCAAACCCACCATTATCCGGCAACAGATAATTTTCTGGAAGCTTTGCTGAAAAGTCAAAAAAGCCGGTTAGGCGCCGTTTTCAGCGACCCTGCCGCCTACCGGTTACAGATAATTTTTACCCGGATAGACCGGGATGAGCAGCAATTGCCGCATTTTACCGATTATTTTTATGGCGTTCCGCCAGATACCTACTTCTACCCTGCTTCTACGGTAAAGTTACCGGCAGCCGCGCTGGCATTGGAAAAGCTGAACGATTTACAGTTGCCCGGCCTGCACCGGAACACGCCTTTTTTCACTGATCCACTGCCGGATATCAATACCGGAGTTCGCGTAGATCGTTCCGCCACCTCCGGCCTGCCCTCGGTGGCACATTACATCAAAAAAATATTCCTGGTCAGTGATAACGACGCCTTTAACCGTCTCTATGAACTGATCGGACAGGAACATTTTAACCAGCGGCTGTGGGAAATGGGATATGATCAGGCCCAGATCCGCCACCGGGTGGGGCTCCCACTCTATGAAGCTGCCAATAAACACACCAATGGAGTGGTGTTCCGGGAAGGCAATGTGGTGCTTTACCAGCAACCGGCCCGGTACAGCGGGCTTTCCTTTCCCCCGCGCCAGGATGTCGCCGGAAAAGCCCATTATAATCATCTCGATCAACTGGAACAGCAACCGATGAACTTCTCCCATCGCAACAAACTTCCGCTCATACACT
>NZ_DATCVJ010000011.1:0-4741 GCF_036566945.1 Chitinophaga sp.
TCCTGCCGCGGAGGTATGGAAACAGATTGAAAAAGACCTGACAGAAGCACAGGCTGCTGCCGAATTACCCGCGGTGTATCCTGCAGCAGAATTAGGCAGGGCTACCAAAGGTGCGGTGACGGCCTTACTCGGCAAGGTTTATTTGTACCAGAAAAAATGGGTGCCTGCACAAACAGAATTCGAAAAGCTCATGGGCGCTCCATATGCGTATAAACTCGATCCCGACTTTGATAATGTGTTCAGTGTTACCAATCAGAACACACCGGAAAACATTTTCCAGATCATGGATCAGCAATGGACCGACTGGGGCATTGGCTCTCCCTACTATATGTTTGGTAATGGTGCGGAACAGGTAGGTAAACAAACACATACCGGTCGTGCGATGGAGTATGGCTGGAACGACTGGAAGAATGTATACATCAGCAATGCTGCTGTACACGCATTCACTTACACCAATCCTGCAAACGGACAACTCTATACCGATCCCCGCGCCAAATCTACATTCTATGGCACAGCTGCTTCCGGTGGAGAAACCGTTTACTGCCAGCAATGCGCTACCGGTGCAAAGCCGTATCCTTTTGACGCCGCCGACCCACAGGGCGATTATCGCTGGAAGAAGTATGAGTATTATCATCTCATGGAAAAATATGGTGACCCTAAAAGTCCCATTAACGGACAGGTAATCCGCCTGGCAGATGTGATGCTGATGCTGGCCGAAGCACAAATCCAGCAAGGCAATACCGGCAACGCACCACTGGCGCTGATCGACAGCGTTCGTTCCCGTTCACATGCATTTTTATATACCACTTTAGGCGATAAAGAAAACGCGATGCGCCTCCTGATGCGTGAACGACAACTGGAATTATGCGGTGAGCAATTCCGGTATTTCGATCTGTTGCGCTGGGGTATTATCAAACAAACCATCAACGCCGAAAAGGCCGCAGAACCAGGCACGGGCACACAACCCTTCCAGGATAAAAATCTGCTGTTCCCTATTCCCGACGTAGAAAAAAATTATAATCCGAATGTAGCAAAGGATATTAAAAATAACTGGAACTAATTACAACGGCATGCGCCTATCCGCTAAAAGGGATAGGCGCAACACCGTAGCAACCAATTTATATCATCAGGAAGGCTTACCCACCACCTCACCAGCAAAGGATTCACCCAACGATAGGAAATATCTCATAGCAAAATAACCATCAATATTTTCCACCCTTCGATTCCACTTATGTAAAAACAATTACTATGAACTGGCGTAAACCACTATTTTTATCCGTGTTGTTCATCGGGTGTTGTCACCTGCTGTCTGTAGCACAAACCTATAATTGGTCAGGCGTTCGCATTGGCGGCGGCGGCCTTGTCTCCAGCGTACAGGCGCACCCGTTAGTCCCCAATCTGCGGTTCATTACCACCGATGTGGGCAACCCCTATCGCTGGAATGAAAGCACCCAACGCTGGGAAGGCCTGCTGAACGGACTTCCGGCGGTGTACTGGTCACCCGTGGCCGGCAACCTGGCTTTTGCACCTAACGATGCTACCGGTAATATCCTCTACATTTCCATGCCCAAAGGCACAGGATCTTCCGGCACTATTATGAAATCGACCGACCGCGGTACTACCTGGACCGATTTAAACATGCCCATCTGGCTAAACCCCAACAGCACCGACGAAAAAAGAAACGGGCAACGACTGGTGGTAGACCCCAACAACAGCAGTGTAGTATACGTGACTACCCGCATCCCCGGCAGTGGTAGCGAAACCACCAATGGCACTTACAAAAGCGTGAATGGTGGCAGCTCCTGGACCAAAATCGACACCTTGCATGGTCGCTTCATCGTATTTGATACCAGCGGCGGCACACTGTCCGGTCTTACGAAAAGACTATACCTGGCCAACCTGAACGGCGTATACGTGAGTAACGACGCCGGTACTACGTTTTCATTAATGCCCGGCAGTCCCGCCGGCTTAAGACGAGGTGTGTTAAACGGCAATGGCATCCTGTATGCCGCCGGCAACAGCCTCGTTTACAAATGGAATGGCACTGCCTGGAGTACGATTACACCGCCCTATAGCGGCAGTTTTACCAGCATAACGGTCAATCCGCATAACAGCAGCCAGATTATGACCAACATAGACGCCTTTACCGGCGCCATGTACAAGAGTAACAACGGCGGCAGCAGCTGGACACAGGTAAAAGGTACCCGCGACTACAGCGAAATACCTTTTCATGGTGGCGGCAATATCGGCAATACCATCATTGATCTGGCCTGGGATCCGTTTGATTCTACCCAGGTATGGATGGCCGACCTGTTAAATGCTTACCAGGGCAAGAACATCTGGTCCGATGCCGCGGTGTGGAAAGTGCGCGCAGCAGGTCATGAAGAAGTGGTGGTAACAGGGCCGTTGATTTGTCCGCCATCAGGCGATAATTTATTGATGAGCGTGACCGCCGACGTAGCCGGCTTCGATCATAAATCCCTCACCAATCCGCCGGCGAAAGCCATCTCCGATGATTTTCAATATGCCAACTCCCAGGGCGTGCATATGACCGGCGCCGCCATCCAGGAAACCAACCCCAACTTTATTGTAAGGGTAGGCCGCAGAGGCTGGAGTGGCACAGGTTTGGGCGGTTACTCCACCGATGGAGGACTGCATTATACACAATGGATTTGTCCTGCCGGCATGACCGGCGGAAGAGTCGCCGTTTCCGCCAACAGCGAAACCATTATCTGGACTACCCAGGGCGGTTATACCTATCGTTCGGTAGACAGAGGCGATACCTGGACAAAAATTAATTCTATTACCACCAGCGCCATCGGCACTTTTGGTGTGACGGGTTCTATTTTCACCGTACCGCCGGATATGAATCCCCTGGCGGCCGACAAAGTAAATGGCAATAAATTCTACCTGTATTTTTTTGGTAAGATGATGGTCAGCGAAGATGGCGGACTAACATTCGTACAGAAATACGCGAGTCTTCCCAACGTGCAAAATGTAGCTTTTGTAAAAGTAGAAACCACTCCCGGCAAAGAAGGTGATGTATGGGTATCTATTGAAGGCAACGGCCTGTATCACTCTACCAATTCAGGAGTTAACTTCACAAAGATCAGCAACGTGCAATCCGCCAAGCTGATGGCCATTGGAAAGGCTGCCGTTAATGATCCCGCCATCTATGTCGTGGGCACCGTAAATAGTATTCCCAACAGTATTTTCCGTTCGGATAACAACGGTACTACGTGGACAGTGGTGGCCAATCCTGCCATCAGCGAGCCTCGTAACCTGGCAGCTGATCGTCGTACCTATGGAAGAATATTTATGGGCAGCGCAGGTAACGGTATTTACGTAGGAGAAACCGTAGCAGGTCCGGTAACCGGCGTTACGGTAAGTCCTGCGGCCGTATCCATTGCAGTAGGCAATCGAGCTACCCTCACCGCTTATGTGGTGCCTGCCTGGGCGGGTAATAAAAAAGTAACCTGGCTTTCGGGAGATACCACTAAAGTGAAGGTCAATGACAGCACGGGCGTTATCACCGGTGTGTCTATAACGGCCACGCCTATACTGGTAACCGCCACTACACAGGACAGCAGTAAAACCGCTTCCGTGAGCGTAACGGTGACTACACCAGTGGCAGTTTCCGGCATCACTATCAGCCCCAACCCCGACACGGTAGGTGTGGGTAGCACGGTGTCGTTAGGAACGGTGATTACGCCTTCCAATGCCAGTAACAAATCACTGCGTTGGACTTCTTCCGATACTACTATTGCTAAAGTAGCAGCAGATACGGCGCTGGTAACCGGCATGGCCCCTGGTACGGCAGTGATTACGGCTACTGCGCAGGATAGCGGCTACACTGCTACTGCTACAGTATTTGTGTACAATGTAGTGCCTTCTGCACTCACCGTGAATGGAACCGCCTCCGTAGGGGCAGGCGATACGGTGCAGTTACGCGCGGTATTCACACCTCTGAATACCAGCCATCAAACCGTTACCTGGACTTCTTCCGACACGGCCATTGCCAAAGTAAATGTCAATGGGCTGGTCACCGCAGTAGCAGCAGGCAACGTTACTATCACGGCTACCAACGCGGCCAATAGTATTTCCGGCAGCAAAGCTATCACCGTAGTGAGCGCAGGATTATGCGGCATATTGCCCAACAATGGCTTTGAAGGCGGTTTGACCAACTGGATGATTGTAGGCAATGTAGTCAACGGTAACCCTCCTGCCGCCATCGTGGCCAACAATGCACATAGTGGCACTAAAGCAGCCGTGATTTCCGGGGAAGGCGGTGTAAGTACCACCGTACTGATGCCGGTAGCCGGCAGAAAAGCCGTGACGTTTTCGGCATGGGCCAAGATCATCGATCAACCGGCATGGGCAGGCTTTGGCATCGACTACATCGATTCCTCCAACAATAAAATTACGGCCGATCAGTTCACCGTCACTAATACCGCTTATTCGCAATTCAGTGTGGTAAGGGTTACACCGGCCAATACAGCCAGGGTGAACATCTGGACGTACAAAACCAGCAGCGCAGGCAAACTATGCTTCGACGATTTTTGCGTCACCGTAGCCACCGTAGTAGATGCCAGCAGCGTATCTGTAGCGCCTAATCCGGCGTCTGTTGCCGTTGGGTACACCAAAGCATTAACGGCGACCGTATTGCCCGCAAATGCCACCATTAAAACTGTTACGTGGACATCTTCCAACAACGCAGTTGCTACCGTTAACGCATCCGGCG
>NZ_DATCVJ010000012.1:0-4751 GCF_036566945.1 Chitinophaga sp.
TGTGATGACTACAGCTTTCCGGTGTTGCATAAAATGCAAAACGGCTATTGACGTGGTTATAACTCCCACCCTGATTATAAATATAAGGTTTTAAATGCCTTCGCCCAAATCGCAGGATTTGAAGGAGCGTTTTTTATTAAAACGCGTGATGACGTAATCCACCGTCTACTACGGCAACCGAGCCAGTGATATATTTTGCGCGGGGAGATACCAGGAAGGTCGCCATGTTGGCCATGTCTTGCGGCTCTCCGAAATCACCCAATGGAATTTCGCGGGCCGCAAATTTCTGACGCTCCTCTCCCTGGAAGTAAGGACGGATATTCTCTGTATCGATAAGGCCGGGCTGCAGACAGTTGACCCGGATACCATACTGCCCCAGTTCTGCGGAGAGCTGCTTAGACCATACTACCACCGCTGCTTTGGCTACTGCCGATGCATTGATCGTGCGTAACTCATACGTGCTGATGGTGTTCAGGATCACTCCTTGTTTACGTGCGATGAAATGTGGTAACAGTTCCTGTGTCAGTTGCCGGTGACGCACAAAATCCAGCGTCATAGACTCCAGCCAGCCCTCTTCCGATCCAATGATATCCAATGGTTTGCTACGCCCCGCATTATTAATGAGGATATCGATATCTCCCAGACCCGAAAATGCCGCTGCGGCGATCTTTTGTGGCGCATCCGGCGCCATGAAATCCTGGGCCAGTGTGAGCGGTACTACACCACCGGCCGCCACCACCTCAGCTTTGAGGCTGTTCAGCAAATCTTCATTTCTGCCGATGGCCAGCACTTTCACGCCTTCAAGGGCCAATTCCTTTACAATAGCACGACCAATTCCCTGGCTACCGCCACTTACTACCGCCGTTTTTCCTTTTAAATACAAATCCATATTTTTCGCTTATTGATGATGAATGGAGTAATCACTTTTACACCCAAAAAATGATCTTAAAAATTTCTTTGTAAAAGTAGTGGGTAGCATTTAATTTTATAAGCAGTACCACCAATTGTACGGTACTTACAAATATGTAACTAATGGCTACCAGAAAGAAAAACTCGACTTATTCCCGTAACGAGGAATTTATCGCTGAATGTGATCTTACCTATGCGGTTAACAAGATTGGGGGTAGATGGAAAATTTTGATCATCAGCAAATTGGAAAGCCGGAAATTCAGGTTTAATGAACTAAAGAAAGAATTCCCCCTTATTACGGAACGCATGCTCACCTTACAATTACGGGCATTGGAACAGGATGGACTGGTCAGGAGAACCGTCTACGCAGAAGTTCCTCCAAGGGTAGAATATGAACTCACGGAGATGGCTACTGCTTTCGGTCCCATTTTTAAACAGCTTAGCGAATGGGGAGGCAAACACCGGCACTTAATAACGAAAGAGGAGAAATAAGATATAGAGAAAGCCCTGCAAAGATTCGCAGGGCTTTCTCTTATAACAACTTTCTCTCCCCGGTTAATTAGTGCGCAAATCCGTTACGACCACCACCTGCCAGGAAAGTAGCCAGCATCCTGGTTTTCTGACCTTTTGTAAACAACGCCATGCAGCCGTCATCTGTATAATCCATATAATTCATGGTCATTTCAACGGGAGTACCGGAGCAGGTGCTGAGGTGTGGATAGGTGGGGCAACCAAAGTTAGCGGCATTATGGAATGGGGTATCATCTACATAGTCTGTTCCACAGGTAGCATCTCCCCAGATATGACGGAGATTAAGCCAGTGCCCCACTTCGTGGGTAGCTGTTCTGCCCAGGTTAAACGGACTGGTAGCAGTACCTACTGTACCAAAGCAATCATAGGCGATCACTACACCATCCGTAGCAGCACTTCCACCCGGAAATTGAGCATAGCCGATTACGCCGCCTGTCATGGCCCCAACCACCCAAATATTCAGTACTGAATCCGGTGTGGTGGGTGCGATGCCACCTTGTGCGGTTTTCTTCATCGCATCGTTGGTAGACCAGGAGGTTTTGGTGGTAGACTTACGTACCACGCTTTTCAATGCAAAATGAATACCTGTGGATGCCCGGAGGGTATCAAAGAGAGCAGGTACAGGATACAATGTATTATAGTCTGCATTTAATGCATCTATTTGTGATTGCACCTGCGCCAGGGAAACATTCTGGGCAGTTGTTTTATAAAGTATATTTACTACCACAGGTATTTCAATCGTTCCATCCGGCAAAAGTCTGTACAATGCTTTATTCTTTTGTACATCTGCCGTTAATTTTTCGATTTTGGCCATACGACCTACCAGAGATGGATCGGCCATTAATTGTTGTTGTAATACCTCATAGGCAGCGCAGCGGCGCTCTTTGGCTACGGCCACTTCAGGGGCAGGAGTACGCTCGACGATTTGGTTGTCTTTTCTGGTACAGCTAAAGGTCATCATTGACCCCAGTAAAAGAATGAGTGCTAGTTTTTTCATGTGTTTGAGGGTTTGGGTTATCCATTATCTATTTTGGGAAATATCAGGGGAGAGATGAGTATAGATAATGCATCGGGTTTCATATGATGAAAATAACCGATTAAGCTGCAGGGGGATTACAGCTAGATAAATATAATCATGACACACAAATAGCTTATCATTGAAAAGGCTTCCACACGGCCATTTTACACTTAAAACCGAACACATATGTCCGTATCCGTACAACAAACTTGCTGGAAATGACAGTCCTTCAGGTATCAATATGGCTACCACAGGCACATACAGCGATATCCCCACAAGTGGTATGGTAGTTGTCTCCGGAGAAGTCCAATGCCTGCGCCGACTTTAGGCTGCTCGTTTGGCACTATATAATGCTTTAAATTAACCTTATGTTCTCGAACTACTTAAAGATCGCTTTCCGTGTTCTTTGGCGCAACAAGATTTATGTAGTCCTCAATATCGTAGGCCTGGGCTTTGCCATTGCCTGTTGTATCCTGTCTTATCTTAATTTTAATTACAGCGCTAATTTCGATCAAACACATACGCGCACCGAAAACATTTACCGGTTAAACAGTCTGCGTGTAGTAGATGGCAATAAACAGCCCTGGGCAGTGGTACCTTTACCATTGGCACAGGCCATCCAAAAAGAATCTGCGGGCGTGGACCGGATGGCCCGTCTCAGCAACGCGGCAGTGGTGGTGAAAGTCGGGGAACATACTTTTGATGAACGGATGCACTACGCAGACAAGACCCTGTTCGACTTCTTCAACTTCCCGCTACAACTCGGTAACCTGGCCAATTTTGACCAGTCGAATCAGGTTGTCATCAGTGCAGCTTTTGCCGATAAATATTTTCCAAAGCAGATGCCGGTAGGACAATCCCTGACGATTATCGGATCAACCGGCAAAGCAAAAGAATATACGGTGGCCGCGGTAACACAGAAGATTCCTGCGAATTCCAGTATTCAATTCGACCTCCTCACCTCCTTTGAAAACGGATTCTTGAATGGGCAATTGGCGCCTAACGACTGGGCCAACACTGATCTCATTACTACCTTTGTGGCATTAAAAAATGCGCAGGCGGCTCGTTTTGTGACGAGTAATCTTAATCCCTACGCGGCGCTTCACAATCGTAATCATTCCGACTGGCCTATAGAAAGCTTTTCCCTGCAACCTTTTTCCCAGCTGGCCGCCAGCTCGGATATTGACATGCCTGGTTATGTATACGGCAGCCAGTTAACCGTGAATCCCCGTGGTGTACTTGTGATTGTTCCGGCTATCATGTCATTGTTCATCTTATTAATTACCTGTTTTAATTTTACCAATATTTCCATTGCATTTGCCAGTGGCAGATTAAAAGAGATTGGTATTCGTAAAGTAATCGGAGGTTTCAGGGGGCAGTTGATCCGGCAGTTTTTAACAGAAAATATCGTGCTATGCCTGCTGGCTTCCTTGTTGGCGCTGCTATTTGTTTCGCTGTTATTACCCACAGTCGCTCAACTGACAGGCGTTGATCTGTCGCCTGACTATGGCCATGACTATGGGTTCTGGTTATTCCTTTTATTTATTCCGGCTGTTAGCGCCATTTTTTCCGGTCTATACCCTGCCGTGTATATCAGTTCTTTTCAGCCCATGCTGATTCTTAAGGGCAAGACGGCGCTGGCTTCAGCCGGCCGTTTTACACGTTTTCTATTGATTTCACAATTTAGCCTCTCCTGTTTCGCACTCGTGGTGGGCATTGTAATGTCCCAGCATGCAGCCTTCCAGGAGAAAGCCGATTTTGGTTATGCTATCAATGAGGTAGCCGTTGTAGCCATCAACAATCCCCAGGAATACCGTGTTTTTAGTCAAACCGTTCAACAGCACCCCGACATTGCCAGCGTAGCCGGATGCGAGCAACAAATTGGTGATGGCACCTATACACAAACAGCCAAAACCGAAAAAGATCAGCTCCAGGTGCAAGTGGCGCGGGTTGGCGGAGAAGCCTACCTCAAGACGATGGGCATCCGTTTGGCACAGGGACGGCAATTTTATAATACCCGTGCAGATGCAGAAGAATCGATCCTCGTCAATCAAACATTCCTGCAACGATTGCATCTGACGCAGCCACTGGGGCAGCGGATTATGCTGGATAGTACCCATTACACCATTGTGGGCGTGGTAAACGATTATAAAGAATATGGTCTGCATAGCCTTGTACCACCTTGCGTGCTGCGTATGGCCAACGCAGATGATTATAAGTTGATGGTGGTTCGTACTGATAAAGACAAATTATCACAAGTAAACAAATACCTGCAGGAAGCCTGGCACAAAGT
>NZ_DATCVJ010000013.1:0-1705 GCF_036566945.1 Chitinophaga sp.
CAATGCTGTAAGCAAATTTAAATTGCTGCTTTCCATTAGGCGCCACCGTAATAAGCGTATCAGCTAACCACTCTTTGCTATAGGCATTGAAGGCCGATAATTTCCCCTTTCCTCCGGCAGGAAGCACAAATGAACTACCTCCTACGGCTTTGATAGTATCCAGTTGTTTGCCATCAAAATACATCATGACGGTAGGCGTGTTGGGAAGATTCATTAAGTCAATATGGACTTTACCAAAATAGTGCGCTTCCGCCAAATCACCTTTGCGGCAGGCAACTGCCAGCATCAACACTGAAAAGAAGAGAGTAAAATATTTAGTTGCAGCAAATATCATTTTATTCACGTGTACGCTGTTTTATAAAAATTAAATAGATGAAAAACGTATAGGGGATTATCCCCTATACGTTCTCTGAAAAAAGATCTTACAGTACTGTCCAGCCATTAGCCCAGGTAGTGCTACCTGTAGGGAATGCACCCGCTAATTTAGCAGGAGACAAAGTTTGAGGAACATAATTACTGAAAGCACGTGTCGCAGCAAATGGACTAGCCAACTTGATACTAGCGTTAGGATCTGCGTTTACATATCCTTTATTGGTAGTACCTGACGGAGTGATGGCAGTGAATGCAGTGTTATTGTATTCTTTATCAAATGCTAAGATATAAGCATGTACATAGTTGGTATTCAGGATAGAAGTACCTGACAAATACTTAGTATAAGTATTGGCAGCCGGAGCAGCAGGTAAGGCTGAATCCTGAGAAATACCATAATTGAAACCAAGGAAAATAGAGTTGTTAATCACAAACTCAGCATTTCTTCTCAGGTGAGCAGCGCGACCATATTTACCTGAACCTGAAGGCAGACCATTAGTAATGGAAGCAGCGGTAGATGTTGGCTGACCAATGATGGTGATGTTGTTGTAAGTAGGATGCGTATACGGGCTCAGTGCAGCACCGGTGGCATTGTTGTCACTTTCAAAACCATTGGACTGGCTTTTGTCAGCACGGTTAGGATCAGATACACCAATAGCGTAAGAGATAGTACCAGAATAACCGTTATCTGTATCAAACATATCATCCAGCGCATCGATGGCTACCAGGTGAGAAGCATTTACAGTACCGCCAAAGAATTCAAATGCATCATCTTTTGATTTGTACACTTCAATGTAATCCAGGAGCGTACCGCTACCAACACCACCTAATGTTAAACCATTCAGCTCGTTGTCTGTAGACAGCTCATAACCAGCATACTCAATTCTTACATATTTCAGGCTACCGGAATTGTCGCCTGGAACATTATTGGTTGGGCCACCAAAGTATGCGTTAGCCGGAGGTACTCCACCAATACCTTCTACTTTTGTAGAATCAGGATGATTGGTAGGTGCTTTACCTAACAATACGATACCACCCCAGTCGCCTGAAGCAGGAGCTGCTTCATTGGAAGTAAAGATGATAGGATCTGTAACAGTACCAACGGCATTCAGTTTAGAACCACGGGTAACGATCAGGCCACCACCTGGAGTACCAGCAACACCTTTAATACCCTTGATAACAGTACCTGCTTCAACAGTTACAGTGGCATTGTTACTAACATACACCAAACCATCGAGTTTGTAAATTTTACAGCTTTTCAGCGTAATGTTGCTGGTAATAACACCAGTAATAGTGCTGTCGCCGCAAGTACCGGATGCTCCGGAAGGACCACCAG
>NZ_DATCVJ010000014.1:0-5159 GCF_036566945.1 Chitinophaga sp.
GCGTGAATGCCACTAACGACGCGTAATACACCAGCATAGAGAATTGGATATCCTGCGGTTCTGCGCCATAAAATCCCGTAGCTGCGTTCACGTTAGCCGTAGACAATGCAAACAGCATCACCGTGGGGAACAACACCAGTAAAATCGTGAGCCGGATCAGCCATTCGGGCACCCATGAGCGGAATATCGGTTTACCTTGCCCCATGATTAGTTACGTTCTTTTGCAATAGATACATTCACATTCATACCGGCCGATAATAATTTCAATTCCTCCGGCGTGCCGTCCAGGCGGATACGCACGGGAATACGCTGGGCAATTTTCACGAAATTACCCGTGGCATTGTCTGGTGGCAACAGTGAGAAACGGCTCCCTGTGGCGCCCGACAGCGATTCAATTTTACCCGTGAGTGTCTTGCCAGGAAAAGCGTCTACCGCTATTTGCGCGGTTTCCCCCACGCTCATATGACGGATCTGGGTTTCCTTAAAATTGGCGACTACCCATTTACCGGCTTCCCAGTCTACAATGTAGGCCAGCACTTGTCCCCCCTGCACGAGCTGTTTAGGCTGAATGGTACGGCGGCCCATCTTTCCATTGTAGGGCGCTGTAATAATAGTATACGAAACGTTGAGATCATTTTTTGTCACGACTGCCATTCTCCGCTTGATTTCCGCTTCCAGTGCGCTTTGCTGCACTTTCGCATCGTTGATCTTTGCCAGTGATGCCTGGTAAGCATCCAAAGCGGTGTTGTAATCTGAGCGGGCTACGGCCAGTGCCGCCTCTACCCTTTCCAGTTGTTGTTTGGTAGCAGATTCTACATCAAATAATTTCTTATAGCGGTCATATTCCTGTTCCTGATGCGTGAGCTTTGCTTTAGCAGCAGCTATTTGCGATTGGTATACTTTAGATGATTGTGCCGTGGTGCTGACATTACTTTCCAGTATGGCTACCTGTGCTTTGGCGTTCAACAGCGAGGCTTCCGCTTCCTGTTGCTGCGCGGCATATTCGCTGTTGTCGATGATCACCAGTGTATCCCCTTTTTTCACTTCCTGGTTTTCTTCATACCGGATTTCTTCTATGTAGCCAGTCACCTTGGCCACTACCGGGTTTATGTATTCATCTACCTGCGCGTCATTGGTTTCTTCAAACCTCATTTGGTGCAGTAACGTTTTGATTCCCCAGATAGCCAGGCATACCACTACAATAGATGCGATGATCGTGGTGATACGTGAAATGAGTCTGTCCGTTTTATTGGTTTTGGTATTGGTGTTCGTCTTCATATATTAAAGGTTGCCTGTTGCTTTCAGTAATTGATAGTATTGTAACTGTGCGGTCACTTCCGCGGTGGTAAGATCAAAGCGGGATTGCAGTAACTGTGTTTCAGCATCCAGCAGGTCGGTCAGTAAAGACAGCTGATTAAAATAGGTATTATTGACAATCCGGAAATTCTCTTTTGCCTGTGTAATGTTATCATTGGCCACACCTATGCGGGTGAGGGCTTCGGTATAACGCAGGTAAGCTGCTTTCACTTCTTGTCTTACCTGGTCTTTCGTATCTGCGTGTTCAATTTCCTGTCGCTCCAGGTTTATCTTTGCTTCCTGTTTTTTATGTTTGTTTTGATACAATGCAGAGATAGGTACCCCTGCTTTTACGCCTACCTGTCCGAAGCCATATGGCGCAATGGAGTAAGGATAAAAGAGTATCTGAGGGTACGTATAGGCGTACTCGGCATACAGTCCTACTTTAGGAAGAATATTACTTTTCACGTCCTTTAATTTCAATTCGCTCAGCGCCGTTTCTTTCTCAGAAATCTTAAAGGCAAAGGAATGTTCGTAGGCGTCTGCTACATAATCTTCGTAGGTGCGTGCAGGTGTTTGAGGTATCAGCAGTGTGTCAATAGACAGTTGATTGTCTATACTATCTGGTTGCCCTATCATGATGTTCAGCCGCTGGTTAGCGATGGCGATGCCATTCCTGATTTCCAGCAGTGTCATTTTTTGTTTGGATAATTTCAGCTCTGCGCGCAACAGGTCACTTTTAAGTACCACGCCATTTTTATTCAGCTGCCGGATCTCTTCCAGTTCTTTCTCTCTTTCATGGATATCCTGCAACATTACTTTTTCGTACATCCGTCCCCGATAGATATCAAGGTAAAGGGAGGCTGCTTTATAGCGAATCTCTGTACCTGAAAGGTTTTGCTGTTCTTTGGCCAGCGCGGCTTCTGTTTGTCTGGCTTTGATTTCCCGGCTGGTTTTGCCACCGTTATATACATTGAAATAAGCATCCGCACCCAGCTGGTAGTAGCCATGCACGACAGGGTATTGGGTAGGCGAATTAAAAAGACCATCTTCGTAAATAGCGAGATTGGAAACACGGGCATACACACCATTAGCCTTTACTTCCGGTAAACGCTCATCTTTTGCAGCTTTGGTGCGTTCCTCCATGCTTTCCACCCGGAGATATTGCATTTGCAACTGGCGGTTATAAGCATCTGCTTTTTTCCATACATCCGTTAACGTTAGGGTATTGTTCTCAGGGTCCTGACTAAAGGCCGTTTGGATGCTGAATAGTGAGATAAACACTGTTCCTGCCAGCCACTTATTAATTATTGTAGACATATCTATTGTGATGAAGATGCAAAGTTCCGATCCTATTAGTTAATTTATTTTCTATAAATTGCCATAAAATTGTTAGATCCGGCCAAATGAAAGATATTGATCCACAACTCGTACTGGAAGATGTTGATGCCATTCCGGAATCCGCATTTGTATGGCATTGGAAAACGGAGCATCATTTTTCCTACCATAAGCATAACAAAGGACAGCTCACCTATGTTGAGGGCGGGGCTGCTTTTTTATATACAAAAGATAAAACCTACTTCCTGCCTGCGCGGCATTACATGTGGGTGCCTGCAGGCGTGGAACACTACTTCCAGCACCGGTATCCGGCCAATTACATACGCACCATTTACTTTTTTAGTGAACCGGAAGACCAGGACGATCCCTTTTATAATAAAACAGGTATCTACCCGGTTGGGAATTTGCTATTGGAGATGATTCTTCATACCGCTTCCTGGGATGGAAATGTGTTGCCGGGCGACAAACGCTTTATATTCATTAAGGCAATTAAGAACATGCTGCCTGAAATCAGTACAGTGCCGTTGCCCATTACGCTGCCCACCACTGACAATCCACGGCTGCAGCCCGTTTTGAAGTACATACAGGAAAACCTGGGAGAACCGTTGTCGCTCGAAAGTGTAGGACATGAATTCAGTTATAGTGAACGAACCCTCACGCGCTTGTTCCGCGCTACCATGGATATTTCCTTCTTTCAATACCTGAAACTGGCCAGGATGATTAAAGCCATGGGATACCTCCTGGAAACAGGGAAAACCATCAACGAAATTGCCTGGGATACCGGGTATAACAGCGTTTCTGCTTTCAGTAATACCTTTTTTAAACTGGTAGGGAAAAGACCCAGCGACTTTCAGCCAAAGGGAGACCGTCCATCCCAAAATGCTTGAATTTATCCCGCATTTACACAATCTTTAAAGTCAATCAAGATCTGCTTCATGAACTTAATGAAAAAGCCAATCATGCTGTCGCTGGTAATGGCGGGCATTGCAGCCCTGCCATCTGCACAGGCACAACAAAAGAAAAGCACGCCTGCTCCTTCTTTGAAAGAAGACCTGCCATCACATTGGTCGGTTACACTGAACCCCGACACCACGGTGACTACCTATCACGACGTGACCGTAAAAGGCCAGAAGATTCCCTATAAAGCGATTGCTGGTACACAGCCCGTTTGGGATCAGGACGGCAAAGTGCTGGCCGGACTCTTTTACACCTATTATGAAAGAACAGACGTAAAAGACCGCAATGCACGGCCTTTGGTGATCTCTTTCAATGGAGGCCCCGGCACCCCCTCTGTGTGGATGCAGATCGCTTATACAGGTCCCCGGTTGCTGAATATCGACGAAGAAGGATACCCGGTACAACCTTATGGCATACACGAAAATCGGGAATCCATTCTTGACATCGCAGATATCATCTATATAGACCCTGCCAATACAGGTTTCTCCAGAGTACTGGGCAAGGATGTGCCCAGGGAAAAATTCTTCGGAGTAAATGCCGACATTCACTACCTCGCTGAATGGATCAATACTTTTGTGTCCCGGCAGAACAGATGGGCATCTCCCAAATACCTTATTGGCGAAAGCTATGGTACCACCCGGGTATCAGGACTGGCACTGGAGTTGCAAAATGCCCAATGGATGTACCTGAACGGGGTGATTCTAGTGTCTCCCACCGATCTGGGAATTTCCCGTAACGGGCCTGTAGATGCAGCTTTACGCCTGCCCTACTTTACAGCTACCGCCTGGTATCACAAGGCATTGCCTGCCGATCTGCAACAGAAAGACCTGACCGCGGTGTTACCGGAAGTGGAAGACTTTACCATTCATGAACTAATCCCGGCTATCAGCCAGGGCGGCTTTCTGGACGAACAGCAACGTAAAAATATAGCCACTAAAATGGCCCGTTACTCCGGGTTGTCAGAGAAAGTAGTGCTGCAGCATAACCTCGACGTACCGCCTAATTTTTTCTGGAAAGAATTACTGAGAGATAAAGGATATACTGTAGGGAGATTAGATTCCCGCTATAAGGGCATCGATCGGGAAGATGCAGGAAACGGCCCGGATTACAATGCAGAGCTGACCTCGTGGCTGCATGCTTTTACGCCTGCCATTAATATTTACCTCAGGGAAGAACTGAAGTTCCATACCGATTTAAAGTACATGATGTTTGGTCCGGTACACCCCTGGGATAATAGTGGCGATAATACCGGCGCCAACCTGCGGGACGCTATGGCGGCTAATCCTTACCTGCATGTAATGATACAATCCGGTTACTATGACGGCGCCTGTGATTATTTCAACGCCAAATATAGCATGTGGCAAATGGATCCCGGCGGACGTTTGAAAGATCGGCTTTCCTGGCGTGGCTACCGGAGCGGTCATATGATGTACCTCCGGAAAGATGACCTTACTACCGGGAATAATGATATCCGGGAATTTATAAAAGCCTCTCTCCCGAAAGCTGGCCAGGCAGCGAAATATTGAGAGAGCTGTTAGCTGTTAGCTTTTAGCTTTTAGCTTTTAGCT
>NZ_DATCVJ010000015.1:0-7529 GCF_036566945.1 Chitinophaga sp.
CATCAAACGCGACTCGGTAAAAAAAGTGGACGCTGTAAGAACTACATTTGCATCGGGTACCAGATATGACTCCATAAAAAAAGTGGACGCTGTAAGAACTACATTTGCATCGGGTACCAGATATGACTCCATAAAAAAAGAAGACTCTGTAAGAATACCCTTTGCCTCCATTAAACAAACAGATTCCATAAAAATCGCCTTTGAACGCAGCACCGTGAAAGAAACTGAGGCCCCCTTCATCGCTGCCTCAGCATCCGCAGATGCAGTACACTACCGGCTGCCACGCTTTAGCAGCTGGCAGTTGGATCCGGCCCTGCACTGGGGTTGGGGCAGTGGCAAAGATGATACATTGATACATAAAGTAGTGGCTGTTGGTGCGACAGATTCCATCAGTAAAACCACCATTACAAAAGACAACACGCCAACAGCTGCCACGAAAAACAAAACGCAGCAGTCAGAAACAACTGCTGCCACCACATCTCCCAATGATAAAATAAAACAAACTGTTACTGCCATAGAAAAGACTTCGCTGATAAAGTCGATCATGCAAAATACTTTTTCCAACCGCTATCAAAAGCCCGGTGGACAAGGAGTGCGCATGAACAACGGGCAAGGACCATTTTCCTTTTTATTGAACCTGGGTGTTACAGCAGATGAGGTATACTACGCGAACCCTACTATACAAATAGGACTTCCTTTTTTATATGGCATTGCTTCCCTGAGCACCAACTTTAATCTGGTGGGTGCAAGATTTGGAGCAGGTATTTCGGCAAAACTTTCGGACGACTGGCGACTACATCTGCAAGGAACTACCGGCCGACAGCTACACTATGTCGATGTTGGCGAAAACAACGACAGCGCCGGTACGCACGTTAGAACTGGACAAGTGAAATCCCGTATATTAAAATTCTCGTTAGTCGCAGAAAAACAATTGGGGGAACGCCTTCGGCTGCAGGCGGGCATCGTACTCAATAGCCAATTGCTTCAATACACGATGGATGATAGTACGCATACCTTATCAATTGCTGAAATGGATCAGGCGTATAAACAGTTTAATATTATCCACGCTCCTTATACCATCAGCAACACCTATGGTGTTAATCAAAACACCAAAATATGGATCGGGTTTCAGGTTGGTGTCTTCTATAACATAAATTTTAACAAACGGAAGTAAGGGTTTTTTATTTGTTGCGTGTAGTAGTAATGCATCAGTATAATGGTGATGTCCGTTGTACTTTTTTTTCATTTTAAGATGTCATTACAAATGATCGCATTATTAAAAACGGCAGAAAGAACCAACAATTCCTCCTACATTAATAACTATGTTTTTCAGCGGCATGTATTCGCATACAAAGCCATTCCACTGGAACATCTGCAACAGAAGCAGGTGCTGGAATTAGGCTGTGGAGAAGGATATGGTATGGAAATGCTGGCGCCACTTACCGCCCATTACCGCGCAGTAGACAAAAAGAAACCGATCAGTAAATTACCCGCCAACGCCTCCTTTCAGACGTGTAACCTACCGGCATTAACGGGCATCGCAGATAATAGTTATGATACGGTGATTTGTTTCCAGGTAATCGAACATATCAAAGATGACAGCACACTACTGCATGAAATCAGACGCGTGCTGAAACCGGGTGGCCGCCTGTTTTTAACTACCCCCAACCGCCTGACGTCTCTCAGCAGAAATCCTTTTCATGTAAGAGAATACCTGCCCAGAGAGATGTTTGCTTTAATGACTTCGCATTTTCCTACCGCAAAAGTAGAGGGGATACATGGCAACAGCACTGTGATGGCCTATTATGAGGAAAATAAGCGGAGCGTAGATAATATCGTCCGATTCGATATTTTCCGGCTGCAATACAGACTGCCCGCATTTTTATTACGCATACCCTACACTTTACTCAATAATCTGAATCGCTTCCTGTTGCTTAAAAAGATGGAAGATGTCACCGCAGGTATCGCATACGATGATTTCTATCAACATAGCCTGCGCCATGACTGTCTCGATTATTTTGTGACCGCTGTTAAATAACACTTTAAATCAGACCTATGCAACACCCGGGATACGCCGTATAAGCACCACCTTTTAGCCAATTTGTCGGAGTAAAGAGCGCTATGCGGTGTGTCCTTTTTTTATCCTTTCTCCAATAACCATGAGCTTGTTATAGGTGACACTTTGAAAATTCCACTTTATTTTGTACTTTGTTCAAACAATGTATCGCTTTGTACGTACAAATGAGTTTTCACGTATTCCACCTATAAATTTATCAGCGTTATGGCCATCTTTCAGACTTTATTCCAGGAACTGATCTCCTTCCTGGGCATTTCACAACTCATAGAAGTGTGTAAAACCGGTAACTATAAAGTCTTACTGACCTTAAACGGTATCTTCTCGGTCATATCACCTTTGATCCCATTCCTGCTGCTATTGGAAATTTGCAGGGCTATCTTTTACAAACGTTTTAAGATAGAAGACTACAAAATGCCCTTCTTCATCTTTGTGGCAAACCGGTTTATCTCCCGGTTTATTTCTATTGCAATGGTGGCGTTTTGTATTGGCCTGCTGGAAAAGTACGCGCTGTTCCATACTTCGCTGGCATGGTACTGGTTTATTTACGGCTATGTGATCTGGGAATTTTCGCACTTCATTTATCATTATTTCGGCCATAAGGTACGCCTGTTCTGGTGTTTGCATTCCACGCATCATGCGCCGCAAACCATGAATCTTTCGGTGACCTACGCGCATTTCTTTTTAGAAGCGCCTTATGCAGATGTAATCCGTACCAGCATCTGTATTTTAATGGGCGTAAATCCGCCGCTGCTGTTCATTATCATGTTCATTGATGGTACCTGGGGTTCGTTTATTCATGTGGGTGAAAACCTGATCAAAGACGGCCGCCTGGGCTTTTTGAATCGCATTATTCTAACGCCCTCGCATCATCGGGTGCATCATGCAAAGAACCCGTTGTATATGGATACCAACTTTTGTAACCTGCTCAATATCTGGGATAAAGTATTTGGTACCTTCCAGCACGAAAAGCAGGATATGCAGATTGAGTATGGTATTTCAAGAGAAATCAATCCCAATAATTTCCTGGATGTCTATTTCGGGGAGTTGTATTGTTTATGGAAAGATCTCCGGAAAGCACCGGGTATAAAAAACAAGTTCCTCTACATTGTGATGCCGCCCGGATGGAGTCATACCGGCGATCATAAAACGGCGAAAGTGGTAAAACAGGCGTTCCTGGAACAGGTGCCGGATCAGTCCATCTGATCGAAGAGGTAGTACAGCGGCGACTCTTCGAGTACTACGCGGCTGGAGCCATTTTCATCTTTCTTCCATTTAATCAAACGAATAAATCCTTCTGCTATTTCAATGCCGGTGATGTCGCCATCATTAAAACAGCAACAGCCGGTGTTGAAATAGGAGGGATGGGCCATTGTTTTTACAAATTGTTTGCCTGCATATTCTTCCTGTCTTGCTATTAATGCTTTTTGTAAGACGCTTACCTGTGCGGCGTCTCCTTTGCTTTGCGCTTTTTCCAGTTGCTTCGTCAACCGATCTATATGATCCAGCGAAGCAAACACCGGTTTATGGGTATGGCCTGAAATGAGAAAGGTATTTTGATACTGCATACTCCACTCATACATCATAATATTGTGGCGGTCTGCCAGGTCGAAAGAGTCGGAGAGGGTATCGGCATGCACATTAAAGAAACGCTGTACAGGCGTCCATATCGCAGCTACAAACCATTTGCTGAAAGTATTGCCATCGCTGCGCATATCGCCCTGATGACCATGCGTAAGGAATATGTTGTATTCGTTATCCTGGTAGCTGGTCTTCAGTATAACGCCTTCATATACTTTTAGCTTCTTACCGAATATAGGTTTCAAAAATTGCAGCCGGGGTACATTATAGCGCCATTCCAGGTCATGGTTGCCAAACACCCGGTAGTAGCGTTTCTGTTGAAAAAAGCGGGCTTCTTCCAGCAGGGAAGCGCGGTTTTCCGCGATCACCTTTGCCGGTGGGCATTCCCATAGCTCTTCACAGTCGCCGAGGTTAATGAAAGTAAAGCCCTGATCGTAATAGTGACTGAGGGCGGTCAGGTAGTTCTGCTCTGCGGCCATAAAATCATCTGCGCCATCTTTCCCGCCTTTATGCTGATCAGAGAAGATAATAAAGCGGGCCTGTTCCTGGTCAAACGGGATGACCAGTCCTTTTTGCCGCTTGCCTTGCAGAATTTCCTGCTGCAGCCGCGATAAAGAGATAAATACCTGTCGCTTGTCCGGTTTGGAAGAGAATCTGTTGGAGAGCCAGATAATAGGGCGTTGGAAGAGTCGTTTCAGCGGATTTGGCACGGTGTGTTCATTTAGGTATCGTGTGGCATCTCATCCTTACCACGCACAAAAATGAGCGGTTATTCATAACCGCTCAGATTTTATTTATTTCAAAAAGGCAGACCTCCTGCAGACTACTGTTGCTCTTGCTGCGGCGGTGGTGGCGGCGGTGTTTGTTGCACCTGCTGCACCTGCACTTTAACTTCTTTCTTTACATTTACAGCACTTGGACCTTTCTGTCCGCGCTCCACCTCAAAAGTAACTTTATCTTTCTCCTTAATCAGTTCTGTTAACTGGTTAATGTGCACAAACACGCTGTCCTGCGTTTGTTGATCAATAATGAATCCGTAACCTTTGGACTCATTGAAGAACTTCACTACGCCTCTGCGTATCAGTTCCACTGGCTCAGAAGGTTCATGCCTGGTGGCGCCCAACTGAATGTCTTCCAAATTGATTTCTTTTCTCTTTCTCGGATCGGGAGGAGTAGAGGAGATGTTACCGTTTTCATCAATGTACGCCATCATGTCTTCCAGACTCTTTCCTTTTCCACTGTTTGCTTTGCGTTCTTCCTTTCTTTCTGCCTTGTCCTGGCGTTGTTTCGCTTTTTTCTTTTCTTTTTCTTTTTTACCAACTGTTTCCTGGGATCTAGCCATATTTTGATTATATATTTTGATATGCTGCAAAGATCGGCTTTTTTTGCGTAAGCTGCCGGAAATATAACCGCTTGCAGGGGTTATGCACCGGCACTTTGCCCCGTGATGACCTGCAGTGGCTATTCTATCTTTTTTGCACATTCGGGAAATGTGCCGCTGTTTTTAGCATAATCGCCCTAATAATCCTCCATCGGATTACATATAACATTAACATTATCTTTTATCATATTTACATAGATTAGCGCATTGGTTTTTAAATCCGCAACAAAAATCAGATAACCAAAAAGAAGTCTGTTCAAACATCTAAACGCTTATGATGAAAACAACTGCCCTGATTTTTCTCGCCGCCATGGCAGGGAAACAGGCAACGGCACAGGTAGACGCCGGGCTGTTCCGCTATCCCGATGTATCCCGGTCACAAATTGCATTTTCCTATGCAAATGATATCTGGATTGTTCCTAAAAACGGTGGCACCGCCATCAAACTGATTTCTCCACCTGGTGTAGAATCATTTCCCAAATTTTCGCCCGATGGCAGCAAACTGGCGTTCAGCGGCAACTACGATGGTAACACCGACGTATATGTATTACCGGTAGCCGGCGGCGTACCACTGCGACTAACGGAATATGGCGGCCCTGATCGCGTGGTAGACTGGACCCCCGACGGGAAGCAGGTACTTTTTGCCTCCGGCAGAGAAAGCACCAAAGAACGGTTTAACCAGTTTTATACCATCCCGGAAACAGGTGGCACTGCTACCAAATTACCATTGGCCTACGCAGAATTCGGATCTTATTCGCCCGATGCCGGCAAAATAGCCCTTACCACCCGCTCCCAGAGCTTCCGCAACTGGAAACGCTACCGCGGCGGGATGAAAGCAGATATTCACGTGTTTGACTTTACCAAACAACTCGATGAAAACATTTCTGCCAAAAGCGAAGCCGGAGATGAATTCCCCATGTGGTACCACCACTACATCTACTTCCTCTCTGACCGCGGCGCCGAAAAACGCATGAACCTCTGGCGATACGATACCAACACAAAAGCATACGATCAAATCACGGCCTACAAAGACTATGACGTGCATTTCCCTTCCATGGGGCCTGAAGATATTGTGTACGAAGCCAGCGGAAAATTGTATGTGATGTCCCTGCAAACACAACAGTCAACGGAAGTGAAAATCACGATTACCACCGATCTCGCCGCCTTAAAACCGAAGCTCGTTCGCACGGTCAGGAATATACAATCCACTGCCATCAGCCCCGACGGACAACGTGCACTGATCAGCGCCCGCGGAGATGTGTTTTCCGTGCCCGCCATCAATGGGTATGTAAAAGACCTAACCCGCACCAGTGGCGTGGCAGAACGTTACCCTGTTTGGTCGCCCGATGGTAAAAACATTGCCTGGTGGAGCGATAAATCAGGCGACTATGAGCTGTGGATGGCCCCCGCCGGCAAAGAAAATGAAGCGAAACAAATCACCCATTTAGGCCCCGGATTCCGCTACAGCCCTTACTGGGCGCCAGATAGCAAGCAGCTTGCCTTTATTGATCAGGCGATGAAGATCTGGATACTCGATGTCACCACCGGCAAAACCACCGCAGTAGATCAGGCCCTCCATTATTCGCCCGATGTATTTGAGGGCTTTCGCTTCAGCTGGACCCCCGACAGCAGATGGCTAACCTATAGCCGCGATCTGGAGAACCTGCATGAAGCCGTATTTTTATTTGACACAAAAAATAATCAACGCCACCAGGTCACCAGCGGCTTCTACGACTGCAGCAGACCTGTGTTTGATGAAGAAGGTAAGTACCTCTACCTACTTACGAATCAGTCTTTCAAACCTTCCTACAGCAGCATCGATAATACCTTTATTTACGCCAACGCCACCATGATCGGTGTAATTGGCCTGGAAAAAACAACACCCTCTTTACTCGCCACCCGCAATGACGCCGTAGATGTGAAAGAAGAGAAGAAAGAAACACCACCGGCTGACAAAGAAAAAGGCAGGAAAGGGAAAGAGAAGAAAGACAAAAAAGAAACACCTGCCCCGGAGAAGAAGAGCACGAAGGTTGACCTGGATAATATGGAAGCCAGACTCGTGTTACTGCCCATCCCCGGTGGTATTTATTCCCGTCTCGGCGCCACCAAAGGAAAGATCCTGTTTCTCAGCAGCACCCCGCCGGATGATGAGGAAAGCAGCGGTGAATCAACCCTGCAATATTATGATATCGCTACCAAACAGGTGAAAACGATCATCAAAAATCCAGGCACTTATGAGATCTCTGCCGATCGCAGCAAGATACTGATCAACAGCGGCCCTTATGGTATCATAGAGCCCGCAGAAAATCAGAAAATAGATACCGCCATGCGCGTGGAAGAAATGGAAATGACCGTCAATCCCAAAGAGGAATGGAAACAGTTATTCATGGATACCTGGCGCATGGAAAGAGACTTTTTCTATGATCCGCATATGCACGGGGTAGACTGGAATGCTGTGAAAGATAAATACCTGCACCTGCTGGAAGGCGCGCG
>NZ_DATCVJ010000016.1:0-4297 GCF_036566945.1 Chitinophaga sp.
CGTTAATTGCTTATCTCTTCGGCACCCTGTTCGCCCTGTTCGGCGGCATTTACCGGTATTGCGTATGGCTACAAAGACCGCCCACCTGGATGTATTTCAGGCGTACCTGGCAGTTTGTTTTTACAGGAAGCTTTTTTGTACATGCCTATTTTCTGCTTGAAGACTCCGTTAAGAATTTGTTATTCCAGCGTTTCATATATCCCAGGGGTAAAAAAAGATGGCTCGCCCATTTTATGCTGGCTTCTGGTTGTCTGGCGGCATTTGCAATTACCATTCCGCTAACGCTGGGATGGATCAACTTTACCCTGGACCCAGCTACCGCATTAGATCCGGGCGTGACCAAATTATATAACGCTAATTTTTTCGGATTTAATGTCATGAGTTTTAAGCTGGGATCTGTGCTGGCATTTTTTATTTTCCATGCGCTCACCTGGTGCTCCTGGGCAGTAATTGCGGGTGCTGTTATTTTTCTTGTGAGAAGATTGACCAATGCGGGCTTAATAGCGTCGCAGACATTTGAAGGGGACCTGCTGCCGCTACTGCTCCTGATTATTATTTCGGTGACGGGACTGGGATTGAATTTCAGCTATGCCTTTATGAAAGGCATCGCCTACGATTTCATGTCTGTTACCCATGCCATTGCCGTCATCCTTTTCCTGGTATGGATTCCCTTTGGTAAATTTTTTCATATTATTCAACGACCAGCACAAATAGGTGCACATATCTATAAACGGGAAGGCAAAAAAAGAGGCATGGCCGTTTGTCCGCATACCGGCAAGGAATTCACCACGCAATTACATGTAGATGATCTGAAGATCGTCACCAAACAGGTGGGCTTCGACTTCACACTGGAAGACGGCAGCTCTCACCTGGATTACAGTCCGGAAGGGAAACGCTCCCTCCTTGCCAAAGCTCATCTGAAAGCGCGGCAGGAAGGAGGAACACTATTTGGTTAATCGCCGGCAACAATGCCGGGTAATAAATACCTACTGCATGGCAAGACTACCCGCATCTCCCGAAAAAATTATTGAACAATTTGGGCCTCACCTGAACTATGCCCCACAGGAAGGCTACCCTGGCAGGGATGAGCCGGATGCCACCGTAAAAACCCATTGCTGCTTTTGTGGTATGCAGTGCGGGATACAATTATTGGTTAAAAACAATAAGGTAGTAGGCTTTGAACCGTGGATGGAATTTCCCTTCAATGAAGGCCGGCTATGTCCTAAAGGTGTGCAGCGATATCTTCAGGACAATCACCCGGACCGTTTGCTGGAGCCATTGCAGCGGGTGGAGGGCCAGGGCTTTCAGCCCATTGGCTGGGACAACGCCATGGAAAAAGTAACGTCAGAGATTAAACGAATACAGGAAAAATATGGCAACGATGCGTTTTCTATTTTATCGGGCGTGTCGCTGACAAACGAAAAAAGTTACCTGATGGGCAAGTTCGCCAGGGTGGCAGTAAAAACTGCCAACCTCGACTACAACGGCCGGCTATGTATGGTGAGTGCCGGCGCCGGCAACAAAAAAGCATTTGGACTGGATCGCGCTTCCAATAACTACGCCGACCTGGAACATGCAGAAGTAATTATTGTAGCAGGCGCCAATGTAAGCGAAACCTTCCCTACCCTCACCTATTGGCTGTGGCGCGCCAGGGATAATGGCGCCAAACTGATCGTGATAGATCCCAGGGTAATACCGCTGGCCCGAACAGCAGATATACACCTGCCTGTAAAGCCGGGCACCGATTCGGCCCTGTATGGCGCCATGCTCAAGTACCTGGCGGATCATGATATGCTCGACCATGATTTCATTGACAACTACACCGCTGGTTTTGCAGATACTCTTGCAGCTGTGCAGGAATGCACTTTGGAATGGGCAGAAGAAATAACAGGAATTGAAAAAGAAAAAATCCGGCAGGCCGCCGAATTATGGGGCAAGGCTAACACCAGTTTCCTCCTGCATGCACGTGGCATAGAACATCATTCCAAAGGCGTGGAAAATGTATTGGGCTGTATAAACCTCGTACTCGCCACCGGCCGCATTGGCCGGCCTTATTGCGGATACGGTACTATTACAGGGCAAGGCAACGGACAAGGGGGCCGGGAACACGGACATAAATGTGATCAGCTGCCGGGCAACCGCGACATTACCAATCCTGAACACCGGAAATATATTGCCGGGGTATGGGGCATTCCCGAATCAGCATTACCGGGTAAAGGGCTTACTGCCTGGGAACTCATAGAAGCCATCCATCGTGGTGAAGTAAAAGGACTACTTTCTATTTGCTTTAACCCATTGGTATCGCTGCCCAATAATAACTATGTAAGAGAAGCACTGGAGAAACTGGAATTTTATGTGTGCATCGATTTCTTTTTAAGCGAAACGGCCCGTCATGCAGATATTGTGCTGGCAGGCTCATTACAGGAAGAGGAAGAAGGCACTGTGACCACCGCCGAAGGAAGGGTAGTTCGTATACGCAGGGCCGTTACCCCTCCCGGCAACGCCCGCGCAGATACGGCCATCATACTGGAGCTGGCAGCAAGACTCGGCGCCGCAGATAAATTTACCTACGCCGACTCCGAGGCGCTCTTCAATGAACTACGTGTAGCCTCTAAAGGTGGTACGGCAGATTATTACGGTATCACCTATAAAAAAATAGAAGATAACATGGGCATCTTCTGGCCCTGTCCCACAGAAGATCATCCCGGTACGCCCCGGCTGTGGGAAGATAAAAAATTTGCCACGCCGGATGGCAAAGCACATTTTAATCCGGCGCCCTACAGAGATCCCGGGGAAGTAACCGATAGTGAATACCCGGTGGTATTAACCACCGGCCGCGTAGTGTCGCAATACCTCAGCGGTACACAAACAAGGCGTATCGGTAAACTGGTGGGCCTGATTCCGGAGCCGTTACTCGAAATACATCCTGAACTGGCAGCACGCTTTCATATCCGGCAACGGGAAACCGTACGGGTAACCACGCGTCGCGGCACGGCTGATTTTCCGGCGAATATTGTAGAAACCATCCGCAAGGATACCGTGTTCATTCCGTATCACTGGCCGGGAAGAAAATCGGCTAACCAGCTCACGATTGGTACACTGGACCCCATATCTAAAATACCGGAATTTAAAGTATGCGCCTGTAAACTGGAGCCATTGGGTGTGTTTACCCAACCCGGTGAAACAGCCGCTTTTGATAGTATCTGATTTACCTTAAATACTGCCTACATGGAAGTTACTGCGTATAAAACAGACATGGAATTTTTCGTAGACATGCAACGATGCATTGGCTGCAAAGCCTGTGAGATGGCTTGTGCAGAATGCGAAACCAATGGACAGGAAAGCATGATCCATGTAAACTATGTGGAACGTGCAGTTACCATTCAAACCACCGTACAGGTGTGTATGCATTGTGATGATCCGGTATGCGCTAAGGTATGTCCTGCGGATGCTATTTCGAAAGATGATTTTGGCGTAGTACATACGGCCAATACCGCCCGGTGCATAGGTTGTTCCAATTGTGTGATGGCCTGCCCCTTTGGTGTACCGATTAAAGAAGAAAAGTACGACATGATGATGAAATGCAACATGTGCTACGACAGGACCAGTGCGGGTAAAAAACCCATGTGCGCCACCGTTTGTCCCAGCCAGGCGCTGTTCTATGGCACCCGGGAAGAAATCAGCCGGATGCGCCCCAACAGTACCCCGGTCAATTCATTTGTTTTTGGTGAACAGGTAGTGACGACGAAAGTAAATATTATGATGCCCAAAGGCAGCACACAACTGAAAGTTCATTAAACTAAAAGATATGTCTGATCAAACGAAAGACCCTCACTGGAAACAGGACTTTCCCATTGAAAGAACAGCAGCGACCAAAGTAAGCCGCCGGGATTTTGCGCGGTTCTTATGCCTGGTATCCGGAGGACTTGCAACAGGCAGCGCATATGTGGCGATAAAAGCCAACTTCTTTCCACCAGAAGAAGTAAAAGGCGAACATTTTGTTTGCAAAGCAGACAGTGTACCACAAGGTGGTACCCGTTCTTTTGTGATGGAAGGCAGCAGTATTCCATACATCCTGATCCGCCTGGAGAATGGCAGCTGGAAAGCCTATGAACAAAAATGCACGCATCTTTCCTGTGCCGTATATTACAAACCCGGCAGCGGACAAATTGTATGCCCCTGTCATGAAGGCTTCTTCGATGCGATGACCGGCGAAGTGCTGGCCGGACCACCTCCAAGACCGTTGCCGGCCCTGGAAGTAGTGTTAAAAGGAGATGATGTATATGTGAAGGCCGGC
>NZ_DATCVJ010000017.1:0-4150 GCF_036566945.1 Chitinophaga sp.
ATAATTTAAATGATTTTTAGTTTTGCGTATAAAAGATTCGGGGAGATAAAAGTGGATATATACCCGCTTTTATCTCCCCGAAATATTATAACAAAATGGGAGAAAATCACCCAAATCATCTGCATCAGTATAATCCTGATAAAGACAATCGCCGAAGGCGATCTTTTACACAGCCGCGTTATAGCGTTTTTCTACTTCGCTCCAGTTAACTGCATTCCAGAACGCGTCGATATATTCAGGACGTTTGTTCTGATGTTTCAGGTAATAGGCATGTTCCCATACATCCAATGCCAGAATGGGAGCGCCTTTGTCTTTCACGATATTATGCATCAACGGATTGTCCTGGTTAGGCGTGTTGATGATCGCCAGCTTTTTATCCGGTGTAACGATCAGCCATGCCCATCCTGAACCAAAAACGGTTTTGGCGGCATCGTTAAATTTGGTCTGGAATGCTTCCCAGCTACCAAAAGATGTAGTGATGGCTTTTTTCAGCTTGTCAGAAGGGGTTTGTTTGGTGGGCGACAGCAGTGTCCAGAACAGGGAGTGGTTATAATGTCCACCACCGTTGTTGCGAATGGCTTTGTCTTTGTCCGTTACTGTCTTCAGAATTTCTTCCAGTGAGAGGCTGGCATATGCGGTGCCGGTAAGATTATCATTCAGGTTTTTCACATAGGCAGCATGATGTTTATCATGATGGATTTCCATAGTGAGCTTGTCGATATTGGGTTCCAGTGCATCGTATCCATAAGGTAAAGCAGGAAGAACAAAGGGTGCTTTAGGATCGGCAAAAGCCGGCTGGCCGGATACTGAAGATGTGGAGGCCAGACTGCTCAGTGGCCCGCTTAAAATAGCGGCGCCGGCGAGGCTGGTAAGCTTGAGAAATTCTCTCTTATCCATATTTATTATTTTTAATATATATTAGCGTGTAATAAAGATCGAAGTCGGCCGCAAAGGGCCACAAATATTAAACCAAATCTCATTGGTGGGAAGAGACGGAAGATAATATTAAAACTAAGATAAAAGTATAAAAACGAGCATTTAATATCAAAATAAAGCAAAACTTTTAGCTTGTTTTCATATTAAATTACTATTTTACCTTACATTCATATCCTAACTACAATTATTACATGTAGTTAACTTTATGATTGCCAGACATATTTATCCCGGGCCTGGCAGGTAAACAATCAAACCTGTTCATTAACCCGCCAATTACGCCAACATAAATAACCGACTACATAAATATATATAATAAGAAGCAAATACTATAGCGCAATGGGAATTGCCGTACACAATGAAATTACAAAGTAATCCAGTGCGGGCAAACCGAGCACAACCTCGATAAAGCAGGAAACATGATACAAGAGTACATCAGGCAACAACAGGATGAAAGCAATGACTATAAGCCTGTTTTTTATGATTTGAAGCATGCACAAGACCTTCAGACCTTTGAAGCCCTTCTGAAATCCCGTCCGCATATCCGCATCAATGACAATATTTACTCCCAATTACGGGAGCTAATGAAAATCAGGAATCCTACTAAGCGCCTTACTGCAGCCGAATACGAGGAGAAGATACAGGCTTATCTGGGAGATATCCCAATCGAAAAATTCGGGATTTGGGTATATTATTCCTGGGTTGACCGTTTGGTACACCTGGTAGATGAGGCTGATTTTATTGAACTTCGTACCAGTCGCAATCAGCATAAAATTACAGCCGCAGAAATTGAGATATTATCGAAGAAAAAGATTGGGATTGTTGGTTTATCTGTTGGGCAATCGATCGCACTAACGCTGGTGATGGAAAGGGTTTGTGGAGAGCTAAGGCTGGCCGACTTTGACACACTGGAGCTGACCAATATGAACAGGATCCGCTGTGGGGTACACAATTTACAAACATCTAAAGTAGTAATTGCCGCCCGCGAAATTGCGGAACTGGATCCATTTATCAAAGTAAAGATCTATGGCGATGGCATGACCGAAGCCAATATGGATGACTTCTTTACGGGTGGCGGTGTATTGGATATTTTTGTGGAAGAATGTGATGGAGTAGATATCAAGATATTAAGCAGAATAAAGGCAAAGGAACTGAAAATACCTGTGGTAATGGAGATGAACGACAGAGGGATGATAGATATTGAGCGTTTTGATCTTGAACCAGACAGGCCACTGATGCACGGGCTTATTCCGGAAGTAGATATTGCCACACTCAAAGGTTTGACAGATGCAGAAAAGCTTCCCATTTTCAGCCCCATGCTGGCGCTGGAGAATGCTTCTGCCAGAATGAAGTTTTCTCTGGGTGAAATTGGCAAAACCATTACTACCTGGCCGCAGCTTGCTTCTTCCGTTGTATTGGGAGGTGCACTGGTGGCCGATACATGTCGACGCATAGCCTTGGATCAGCTAAAGAGTTCAGGCAGGTATTACATAGATTTTGAGCAGTTGATTGTTTAACATACTTATGCCTTGTATAAGCGCTATTCCGCAATGTCATGATTAATGTAAGGGTATTTAGGGCTCCGGATGATCCTGAGGCTTGCATGAGATTTTACACCGGTCACCTCAAGTTGCTGGAAATCTATTTTGGTATAGCCCAGGTAACGTCCGGCAGCGCAGACTGGATGCAGCACGAAAACACAATAGTTATCATTGTTGAGGACGAAACCCGTACCAAAACATATGGGGGAGCGCGTGTTCAGATTGCAGACGGCGTGTTACCATTGCCGATTGAAACGGCGATTGGTAAATACGATGAAAAGATATACTCTTATGTAAAAAAAGGAAGTGCGGAGATCTGTGGCATGTGGAATTCCAAAGAAGTAGCGGGAATGGGCATTGGCAGTCAGGTACTGGCCAGAGTTGGCGTAGTACTGGGCGCGCAGCTGCCAATAGATACATATCATGTATTGTGCGCACCTATTACTACCCGTGTAGGCAAACGTGTGGGCTTCGTGATTGATGAATCATTGGGAAACAATGGTACTTTTTTCTATCCGAAAGACGACTTTCTGGCTACCGCAATGGTAATCAATGATCCTTATGAACTGCCTTATGCAGACCCAAAAGAGAAATTACTGATTGCCGATCTGCGGGAAAATCCCATGCAGTCTAAAATAGAAGTGGGCCCCAAGGGATCATATGAGGTAAATTATAGCCTGAAGATTCCTACACATGCGCACTCTACCATGTAAACAGTCAATTACAAAAAAATAAATTTAAATTCAAGCCTCATAAACTAATCTCATTAATTGATGTTGTCTAAGATTGTTGTTTTGTGGTCAATCTTCACCTGGTTATTTCTGTTTCCGGTAGCAGCGCAACCTGTTGTATACAAGGACAGTAAATCACTCCTGCAGATAGGCAGCTACCTTTCACTATATACCGATAAAGAACATACGCTTACAATAGAAGGAGCCAGACAACAAAATTTCAAGCCATCCGGACAGGACGTACCTAATCTGCAAATCACCCCATATACACAATGGGCTAAATTTTCTATCCTCAACAAATCAACAGCAGACCATCTTTTACTCGAAGTCGAATACCCAATCATAGATGATATTACCCTGTATGAATTACTACCGGATAGTACCACCAAAAGTACCCGGCTGGGAGAATTTACACCATATAAAAGCCGGGGGTATGACCACCAGAATTACCAGTTTGAAATCCAGGTCCCGACCAATGAAACGAGGGAATTTTACCTAAAAGTGAGGGCTGGTGAACAGCTGCAGCTTCCTGTTTACCTGGGTACTGCTGAAACGATATATGAGAAAAACAATAAACGGGAACTGATTTTTGGTATATACGTTGGCGTTATTCTCGCCATGGCCTTTTACAATTTGTTCATTTATATATCTACCCGCGATAACAGCTACCTGATTTATGTGAGTTATATTATCTGCGTAGGGCTTACGCAGGCAACGTTGCAGGGATATTCTTTCCGTTTCCTGTATCCCAACAGTCCCTGGCTGGCGATGCATGCCACAGTGCTGGTACCGGTATTCAACGGCCTCACGGCCGTCATATTCATACAGAAGTTTTTGTCTACCAAAATAAATTATCCATTGGGGCATAAGCTGCTGAATGTAGTGATTATACTATATCTGCTTTGCTTTATCCCTACTTTCCTGAATCAATATAATTATGCGCAG
>NZ_DATCVJ010000018.1:0-10621 GCF_036566945.1 Chitinophaga sp.
TCCCAGAACTTGCTGGTAGTATACATCTGGTGAGATGCATACCGGTGTAAATAGAAGGTGTGAAAGAACAATGAAAAGAACCAGTGCACACAAAAGAATATCAGAATAGCTGTCATTTCTATACGTTGATATGTGATAAAAAATTATTAGGGGAGAATGGCTATCTCCTGCTTTACACATCAAAAATAAATCTTCCCTGCCTCCTTTTCGTTCACAAATGTGAATAAATCAACCTCCGTTCATAATTTCTCTTCTTAAACGACTTAAACTCTGTGGGGCAATGCCCAGGTAGGACGCAATATAGTAGTGAGAGAATTTATTTAACAAATAAGGTGTTTCTTTTAACAATTGGAGGTATCTCTCCTTGGCGGATTTCGTGAATAAGTTAAATGCCCGCTGGTAGGTATAGCTGAACCCATTATCGGTAAATACTTTTACGATATCATGCATTTTAGGAGATGCGGCCATCATCACCTCAAAATCTTTATACTGCAACTCCACCGCTTCCAGGTCCTTGATCACTTCTACGGTGAGTGCCGAAGGGGTTTGGTTAATGAAGCTATGATGGTCTATGATAATGGAATTTTCAAAAGTGGCATCTTCGTCGTTGAAGTTGAAGGTCCACGTATATTCCTGTCCCTGATCATTCACAAAAAAGGACCTGGCGGAACCGGAAATGACAAAATACATGGCTTCACATACATTGCCTCCTCTGAATATCACTTCGTTTGCTTTATATTTTTTCTCCGTCAGAAAGCTGGACAAAAATTCGGCATCTTCCTCACTCACTTCGGTGAACTTAGAAATAAAGTCAACAATCATTTTCATGAGCCAAAGATAAATGTAAGCGTGGTAAAATAGCAGCTAACTTACACCTTTTAGGGATTTATCGATAAAAATAATGGCTGATAGTGATGTCGTAAACAACCCGTTTATTGTCTTGTATCCCCCTGTTGATTTAGGATAGAACGAATAACTTTGTGTGATGAAAGATGATTAATCAATGTGATAACACCTATCAATTTTTACCGGTAAAATCAAGACATTCACCGGTAAAACGATGATCCTGACCGGAAAGTTTTTTTGTATGAAGTTTGTCATCTATATCTTTGAAGGGAGAATGCCACTTTTCACCACAACGATGGGACCGTCCCGGTAAAAAGTCTATGTAAGTCGTCATCCAACTAGAAATCTAATTACGTTTCCAAACCAGTACTATGCATACATCCAAAAAGGCCGCTATTAGTTTTATTTTCATTACACTATTGATTGACATTATGGGATGGGGATTGATCATTCCCGTGATGGCAGATCTTATTGCTCAGTTAAAACACATTCCCGTTAACCAGGCCAGTACCTACGGCGCCTTGTTATTATCTGTTTTTGCCATTGCACAATTTTTATTTGCGCCGGTAATCGGCAACCTGAGTGACAAATACGGACGTCGCCCGGTTTTATTATTGTCTTTATTCGGGTTCGGGATTGACTATATCATCCTGGCATTGGCACCGGCCTATGGCTGGCTGTTTGTAGGACGGGTGATAGCTGGTATTACCGGCGCCAGTTTTACAACGGCTACTGCTTACATCGCTGATGTGAGTACCGATGAAACATCCCGCGCCAAGAACTTCGGACTGATAGGCGCTGCCTTCGGACTGGGTTTTGTGCTGGGCCCCGCATTGGGAGGCTTCCTTGCCCATTGGGGTATCCGGGCGCCTTTTTATGCTGCCGCCGCCCTTTGTTTGCTGAACTGCGTGTATGGTTACTTTTTCCTGCCAGAATCACTCAGCAAAGAAAACAGGCGTCCTTTTGAATGGAGAAGAGCTAACCCATTTGGTTCACTGAAATTTTTGACGCGGCACCGCGAAATTGGTGGCCTTGCGTTGAGCTTTTTCCTGATTTACCTGGGCGCACAAGCTGTGCAGGGTAACTGGAATTTCTTTACGATTTATCGTTTCAACTGGAGCGAAAAAATGGTGGGAATTTCCCTCGCCGTAGTAGGTGTGCTGGTAGGTGCAGTGCAAGCTGGTTTAACGAGGGTAGTCAATCCTAAAATCGGGAATGAAAAAAGTATCTATCTCGGATTGTCGCTTTACACCGTTGGGCTTGTCCTCTTTGCCTTTGCCACACAAGGCTGGATGATGTTTGCTTTCCTGATTCCTTATTGCCTGGGTGGTATTTGCGGACCCTCTCTGCAATCCGTCATATCAGGTCATGTGCCGGCTAATCAGCAGGGAGAACTGCAGGGTGCACTCACCAGTTTGATGAGCCTTACCGCCATCATTGGTCCATTGATGATGAACAGCACCTTTGCTTATTTTACCACAGATAAGGCACCCTTCTATTTCCCGGGTGTGCATTTCTTAATAGGCGCCGTGTGTATGCTGCTCAGTATCATTATTACATACAAAGTATTGAACCGGGAAAAAACAAGCCGCCCCGAGTTACTCGGCGTGATCAATGGCAGCGAGGAATTAAAAGGTACACCGATGCATTAAGCGTTGGAGTATTCATTATATATAAAGAAACCGCCTTCCAGTCGTGAGATGGAAGGCGGTTTCGTTTTGTATTGTTGGGAGTCTCAGCAGTGCTGAGAGTTTTATAGACTTATTTCGCCGAGCCCCTTTCCACACTCTTAATATCTTCCTGCCTGTCTTTCTTAAAATCAAAATGATTGAAAGCTGGTGTTGTAGGTACCTGTATAGTGTAACTATCCAGTAAAGATATTTCAACCGTAATGTCGCCGGTGCTGAGGTCTACGATATGTCCGCCTGCGGTTTTCTGATCAGATAAGTAATGAAAATGATAGCCGGAGATATTTGTATTATCCATGTACACGGGTAAACGATAACCAATAAGATCGCCTTCGGTATCGTTGAGCGGGAAGAAATGCTGACGGTCCAGCATGCCCGCCAGTTGCGGATAAGGTTGTTCATTTACCGCCGGAAAAGCACGTGTTTTGATAAAAGGAAAGCTACCTTTTATATGGATGGCGTACATGCCGTTTGCATTGGGCATCAGACTATCCAGGAAGTGATAGAACTCAGTCTTGCTCATGTTTTTTCGTACATGTATCACCGTGTTGGCCTCGAAATAGTTGACCATACAAAAGGGTACCAGGTCGGCGGAATGCGGCATTTCAAACGTTTTTCCGCTGGATTGTGTCTGGTAAAATTTGCCGTTTAGCACCATGATTTCTCCGTCGAGCTTGTCCGGCGCGCCTAAACCAAAATCGCCTTTTGTTTTTAAAGAATCGATGGAGTAGAAGCCGTCGTATAGGCCGCCCATTAATCCGCTGGCTACACCGGCTGTAAAAAGGTGATGATGATCCGGATGAAAAGTAGTATCCGGAGCTGTATTGGCAAAGGTGGGCAGTGCCAGCAACAGGGTCATGATGGTGTAATAAATGCTCTTGGTATATTGCATAAGGAGTGTAGGTAGTAATGTAAGAAAACAGGCCACAGTGGCCTAAAACGCGGCAGCAAGTTATATGATTATAAATTACTATAAAAATAAACCTTCGTTATTTCTGCCGGAATTTCGTTAATTGAAGCTCGATTTCATACAAATTTATAATAACCTATGCTCGAAAATATTGCGACAGCGGAAACGGAAGTTCCTCGAAAATTACATATCCGCATTGTTACTAACCTAACCTTTTGGGTGCTGATCGCCATTATTGCCGGTATCCTGCTGGGCAGTCTGGCGCCTGCTACCGCTGTGAAAATGGAAATTATTGGTAAAACCTTTATCGATATCATCAAGCTGTTCATCGCGCCGATCATTTTCCTGACCATCGTTTTAGGCATCAGCGGAATGGACGACCTGAAAAAGGTGGGACGCATAGGGGTGAAGTCACTGATTTATTTTGAAGTGGTGTCTACCATTTCCCTGGCCGCAGGGGTGTTGATGGCGTTGCTGCTACAGCCGGGGAAGATTGATAAATCGGGTTTGCAAATCCAGAACGCGTCTAAATATACTTCCCGGGCAAACGAAAGTTTCGATTGGTTAAACTTCTTCCTGAATAATCTTACGCTGCAGGTGTTGCTGGCAGCAGTGGTGATTGGTATTCTGTTGAATTATTCCCGTTATCGCCAAAAGGCCGTTGCCGGGTTGGGGAAATTATCCAAAGGGGTGTTCAAGGCACTGAAATATGTGATGTACCTGGCTCCACTGGGCGCCTTTGGAGGCATGGCTTACACCATTGGTAAATTTGGATTGCATACGCTGGTGCCGCTGGCCAAACTAATGGGAACGGTATACCTGACGATGATTGTCTTTATTTTTCTGGTGCTGGGGAGTATTTTGAGATACTACAAAATGAGCATCTGGAAATTTCTCAAATATATCCGGGAAGAATTGCTGCTGGTATTAGGCACTTCGTCTTCTGAGTCGGCGCTGCCTTCTATTATGTTGAAGCTGGAGAAAATGGGGTGCAGTAAATCTGTGGTAGGACTGGTAGTCCCTACCGGTTATTCCTTTAACCTGGATGGTACTTCTATTTACCTGTCCATGTCGGTGATTTTTATTGCGCAGCTCTATGATGTACATTTAACGATCGGGGAAATGCTTACCATTATAGGGATTCTGATGATTACTTCCAAAGGGGCAGCGGGCGTAACGGGCAGCGGGTTTATTGTGCTGGCGTCTACCTTAACGGCTATCCATAAAATTCCCGTAGAGGGACTGGCTTTTTTACTGGGGGTAGATAAATTTATGAGTGAAGCGCGGGCACTGACAAATATTATCGGTAACGGCGTGGCAACGATTGTAATTGCTAAAAGCGAGAAGGAATTTCATCCGGAAGCCGCCACGGCAGCGGAATATATGGATGCCGCCTAGCGGATGGTTTATAAATTATTTTTTATTTTTATGGTATGATGAATCATCGTCCGGTTCAGCTGGAAACAGGTACTTATGTAGGCACAAAAGTAACAGAGCGCACATTTGGGCATATTCGCACCAGCGAAACAGTTTTTGCTGCGGAAATGTCGTCGGAGTGGCACTATCATGTCAATCCACATTTCTCTCATATCATTACCGGTGGAAGCAAAGAAGTCAGAAAAGATAGGTCCGACAGGCAGTTTGCCGGTACCGGGTTGTATTATCACCCCGGTGTGCCTCATCAGAACGTAGACTATCTTTCCGGCACCCGCATTTTTAATATTGAACCGGAAGAAGGTTTTTTTAAGACCTATGGCCTGTCGCATCCGCCGGCGGCGCTGATGTTTGGACATCAAAATCAGTTGAATACCGGTGGTATTGTGAAGATGATGAAAGAACATTACCTGAATGATGCGGACTCAGAGATGGCCATGGCCCAGTTATGTATCGACCTGTTACATCCCTACAAAGATGATTTCCGTTGCTTCCCGGAGTGGACCGAAAAAATTAAAACCCTGATGTATGATAACTGGAATGTGCCGCTGTCGCTGCCTTTGCTGGCCGAAGAGCTGGGGCTGCACCCTGTCAGCATTTCCCGGTATTTTTCCAAATATTTCGGTTGCTCTGCCGGGGAATATCTCCGGAAGATAAAAATAGAAAAAGCGATTTCCCTGATCAGCACCCATGATCATTCTCTCACCAGCATCGCGTATGAATGCGGCTTTACGGATCAGGCGCATTTTACTAAAACCTTCCGGCGCATCACCGGACTGCTGCCCCGTCAATACCGGAATATCTGAACCGGCAGGTTAATTACATACAATTTTATGGAAAACCGGTCCGGTACCTTTGGTATATGCAAAATGGATCTCCTAAAAGAACTATCATACAGCTGTTGCTGATTTTGTTTGCCGGCCAGCTATCCGCACAACAAAACAATCCGTCGCTACACGGACTTTTTGACCGGTACTACGAAGAAAGAATGCAACTCTTTCCGTTGGAAGCCACAGCTGCCGGTTATCATCAGTACGATGATCTGCTGGCCATAGAAGGCAGCGCGCCCTATATCACTGCCACCGCTAATTTTTACCGTAAGTATCAGGGAGAATTGAAAAAATATGACCGGACCACATTAACGGAAGCCGACAGGATTTCGTATGATATCCTGGTGTACACCCTGCGTACCGGTCTGGCTGCGATACGGCTACACCTGGAATATATGCCCATCAATCAGTTTGTATCCACTCCGCTGGAACTGGCTGCATTAGGGGCGGGGAGCGGCGACCAGCCCTTTAAAACCGTTCCGGACTACGAACATTGGGCAAAAAGAATGATCGCCTTCACGGAATGGACAGATACCTGCATCGCCAATTTCAATAAAGGCATCCGCGCCGGTATCGTACTGCCGAAGGCGTTAGTTGTAAAAATGATTCCGTCGCTGGAAGCGCTGGCAGAAAAAGATAGCGCCAGCAATATCTTCTACAAACCATTGGCACAATTTCCGGCTTCCTTTAACGCCGCCGATAAACAACGGCTCATCGCCTTGTATCATCAGGTGATTGGTAATCACATGAGTGCTGCCTACGGAAAACTGGCTACTTATCTGAAAAACACTTATCTGCCGGCAGCACAAACCCATGCCGGGTTAAACGCGCTCCCCGGCGGCGACAGGATCTATCGTTATTGGGTCAATTACTTTACCACCTCGCCGGAACTTACACCGGAACAAATTTATACTACTGGCCTGGCAGAAGTGGCCCGCATCAGAAAAGCGATGGTACTGGTACAGCAGCAGGAGGGATTTAAGGGCACGTTGCCGGCCTTTTTTACTTACCTGAAGACCAATCCCCGCCTGATGCCTTTTAAAACGCCGGAAGCCGTGTTGCAGGCTTACCAGGATATCTACGACCGGGTGCAACCTCATCTGAAGGAATTATTCGGGCAGCAGCCTAAAACACCCATGGAAATACGTAGGGTGGAAGCTTACCGGGAAGCCGCCTCCGGTGGCCCTTTCTACATAAAAGGCAACCTGGAGGAAAACAGGTCCGCCATCTTATACGTACCCGTGCCGGATGCCCGCAAAATCAACGTCACTTTTTATGGGATGGAAGCCACTTTCCTGCATGAGGCCATTCCCGGACATCATTTTCAGATTGCGATACAACAGGAAAATAAAGAAATCCCCGCCTTCCGCAGGCAACCCACTTTCAGCGCCTACTTCGAAGGCTGGGCTTTATATGTAGAGTCACTAGGGGAAAAATTGGGATGCTATAAAGATCCCTATCAGAAAATGGGCGCGCTGAATAATGAAATTCATCGTGCCATCCGCTTAGTATTGGATGTAGCGATTCATACCGGTAAAATGACCCGCGAAGAAGCCATCGCGTATATGATGGCCAACGAAGCGGTCAGCGAAAGCATTGCCACCGCCGAAGTAGAACGTTACATGGCGATGCCGGGACAAGCACTGTCTTACAAAATCGGAGAAATGAAATTAAAAGCACTGAAGGCAAAAGTAGCGTTACAACAGGGAGGTCAATTCAGTGAAATAAAGTTTCACGATGCATTGCTTAAATACGGGGATATGCCGCTGGAAGTGCTGGAAAATTATATGACGAGGTAAGAATTACGAATTACGAATTACGAATTACGAATTACGGATTTGTGGGTAGATAGTAAACGCGAAAATCATCGTCTGTCATCTACCCACAAATCCGTAATTCGTAATTCGTAATTCGTAATTCTTCACTCATACCCATTCTTCAGCACTAACACCGCTCCCGGCTTCCCTGTCAGTTCCAGGAAACCATCTTCGGTATTTTTGATATCAAACCCTTTGTTACTCGCAGCTAAATAAGTTTTAAACGGCAGCTTTAACCTCGTACGACCACCTTTCTCCGCTACAATTTTTACTTCAGCCACCTGCCCGCCGTCTTTCTTTGCACTCAGCAGAAAGGCGCCTTCAGCACGCAGATTTTCAAATGATACATCGTTCCAGGCTGCTGGAATAGCGGGCATGATGGCGATGAAGCCGGCATAACTTTGCAATAGCATTTCCTGTAATCCGGCAGCAAAAGCGAAGTTGCCTTCTAATGTGAACGGACGGTACTGAAATTTCGATAAACCGGATTTGGTCTGATCACCATTCAGGTGGAAGCTGTTGATAGAACAAAATGCACGCGCGAAAATCTGCAGGTCTTTGGCGGCGCCTTCTCCATCTTTAGCCCTGGCTTTGAGGTTGGCCATCCAGGAGTAGGAGTAACCGCACCAGTAATCTGGTCCCATGCTATCGGTCAGATGGATCGAATTTTTGATAATGGTTTGTGCGGCGGCGCCATCTTCCCATTTGATCAAACCGAGTGGATGAATGGCCATCATATGAGAAAAGTGACGGTGCGACTGATTATACGACATGGTTGGCGCAAACATCAGCTCCTGGTTGGGCGACAGCGCGAAGTCGTCAAATTGCGCCAGTATTTTATTCCAATGCGCCGCTTCTGCTGGCAACTTTAATGCAGTGGCCAGTTCCGCTGCTTTGCTGAAAGTAAATTTCATCAGCGCCAGGTCGTAGTTGGTATTTTGCGGGAACCAGGCACTCAGGTCATTATCATTTATTTCCGGACTGGAGCTGATTTTCAGCTGCCGGTGTCCGGCGGCATTGATGATGGTAATGCTTTCGAGGAAACTGGCGGCGCCTTTCATCCACGGATATGCTTTCTCTTTCAGAAATTTTTGATCCATGCTGTAGCGCCATTGCAGGTAATAATGCTGGCCCAGCCAGGAGGATACGGTAGGCGACAGCGAATATTGAATCCAGCCACCCATTTCTGTACCATCGAGGGTAGTAACGCCCGGTACGGCGATGCCGGTGGTGCCGAAATATGTTTTCGTATAGCGTTGGTAGTTAGCCTTATTCTTTTCAAGATGGTTGAGATACCCCATGGCTTCTTCGAGATGGTTGGCACTATAGGCCGGCCAGTAACTGAGTTGGGTATTCAGGTCGTGGTGATAATCGCCTTTCCATGGTGCGATGCGTCCATTGTCGGCTGTCCATACCGCTTGCAGGGAAATGGGCGGGGCATCTTTGCGGGCGGCAGCGCCAAACTTATATTGCTCCAGGTACCACTGTTTTTCCAGCAGCGTATCCGGTACATGGATGGCTGATTTGCTCCAGAAATGCTGCCACCAGCTGCTATGTGCGAGCAGTTGCTGACTGAAATTAGTAGAAGCGGTAGCGGCAGTGACTTTCTCCGCTTTTACGTTCAGCGGTTGACCAGGGTACTGTGAGGAAATACTCCATACACCTTCTATTGTGGTGGCATTGACTTTCTTCCAGCGTACATTGATGTCGTAGGTGAATCCGTTCCAGCCGGCCTGATGATAGGTAATGCTGTTGCCGGTTTCGATGATGCTGCCCTGTTGATAACCAAGTCTGGACAAGTCATCTCCGCCAACAGGATCGCCGCTGTTGGTCACCTTGCCCTGGTATTGAGGTGCCAGCAGCTGCGGCGCCAGGTCGCCGTTCACATTTTCAAAACGAAACCATCCCAGCGGTTTATCTGCGTCTACAAAGGTTTTCAGGCGGGTACCATTCTTCCAGTTTACTTCACATACGGCGTTGGCCAGGGTGAGATGCACGGATTGAACAGGGCCCCAGCTCCGGGTATCAAATTCCAGTGCGCCACCCGGAATTTTCGAAGGCGCTGCTTCATTATCATAAGGTGCATCAAAATATTGTTGTACGGGTTTGTAATCCTTCTTTTCTACCTGGCCTATGACCCACTGGTAGCTGAATTCTTTGCGATGTAAACCCTTCATTGGCCGCATGTCCCACAGATCTGCCCTGTCGAGCGAAAACCGCAGGTGATCTCCCTTTTGCCAGATCAGCGCACCCAATAAGCCATTGCCTAATGGTACCGCTTCATCCCAGCGGGGAGCCAGTTTATCAAATTGCATGTCATGGGGAGACGATTGACTATACGCTGTCATTGTGGCTACACACAACGCCAGGGACATTAATAATTTGTTCATCTGTTCTGTTTAATAGGACTACCAATTTAACAGGAATAATTAAGATTTTTGGGAAAATAAAGCCATTACACAATAATGACCTCTCTCTTTGGCTCTTTTTTTTGCTTACGCAATGCAGATGTTGCTATTGACCTGCCTTACCAGCGGAGAATGTTTGCGCCTATTTTACATTTATCTGTGTAGAAGCGTATTTATTTTTTAAGCCGGTCGTCTAACTGGCTGGCGGCTTCCGCTTGTAAGTTAATATCCACCCGCCACTTTTCTTTTTCTGTTAGCCCATAATCAACATCAACGCTGGATAAAAGAATATCTTTTCCATAGTATTCCTCTTTCCGGTAAATTACCCGCTTGCCCTTATCATTCCAAATCGACAATTCCACTGAAGAAAAGATAAGCTGATTGCTTTTAAAGTAATAAGTTCTGGTGAGAGAATGTAGCAGGTTGTCATGAACCGTGATCAGATAAACCTGATCACGGTTTCTGGTACATAGTGAATTCTCACTAAATCCACCAGATAATTTCAGGGTGTCGCCCGTCTCAGTATTTACTATTTCTCCACTGGTAGATCCTTCTGTAATGCAGTGAAGCAACAGCCTTCCATCGGGTAATGTTATATTGCCACTGACAGAGTTCAGACTATCTACATACTTTACATAAGAAGAAATTTCCGGGTAACAGGTGGTGTCCATCTGTGCCCAGGCATTAT
>NZ_DATCVJ010000019.1:0-2405 GCF_036566945.1 Chitinophaga sp.
AACAGAAACCCGTTTAACCCGCCACACCATCGTGGCGGATATCGGTGCCGGTACCGGCATCTCTGCCCAGCCGTTTCTCGATAACGGTAATAAGGTATATGCCATAGAACCTAATACAGAAATGAGAGAGAAGGCCGAACAATTACTGCAACGCTTTCCTGGATTTACTGCATTGGCCGGTTCAGCAGAACATACTACACTGCCAGCTGCCTCTATAGACCTGATCGTAGCAGGTACCGCTTTTCACTGGTTTGATCAGACAGCCACCGCCACCGAATTCCGCCGTATAGGCCGTCCCGATACCCACGTAGTACTGATGTGGAACGTACGACAGGCAGAACTGCCCTTCGAAAAAGGCTACGAAAAACTCCTGCACCAGTTTGGTACCGACTATAAAGATATGCAACACAGAAACGTAGGGACGTCACAGTTAGCCTCGTTTTTTCAGGCCGGCACCATTCGGGAAAAAGCTTTTCACAATGCCCAGATCTTTGATTTTCCCGCGCTGAAAGGAAGGTTGCTGTCTTCTTCTTACGCCCCCGAAAAAGGGCATCCGGTATATGATGATATGATCAAGGCTTTGGAAGACCTGTTCGAAAAATACCAGGAACAAGGCATGGTGAAGTTTCACTATGAAACTATGGTGTATACGGGAAAGGTCTGAGCGCGATTTTTTGTCTTTACTCAGGATTATGCTGATTTAGATGATTCTCCCGATTTTATCTTCCCTGATTAGGAATGATAAAAAAGATTAGGGAAGATGAAAGCGGATAAAATTTCGCTTATATCTCCCCTCATCTTTTAATCTTTTATAATCATTAAAGTAAAAATCTGGAAAATCAGTATAATCCTGTCCCAAGACAAAAAATCGCTGCATTAAACCAGGCTATTATAAAGGATCTCCACCGGATGCAACGCTTTCACCCCCGTTCCATCTTTCACCTGGTGGCGGCAACTTGTACCGGGAGCAGCAATGATAGTACCCGTGGCAGCATTACGTACCGCCGGGAACAACACCATTTCTCCTATTTGCATACTCAGGTCGTAATGTTCTTTTTCATACCCAAAAGATCCCGCCATACCACAGCATCCGGAAGGAATTACTTCCACAGAATAGTTCAGGGGTAACGACAACATTTTTTTACTATGCAGTGCAGACGACAACGCTTTCTGCTGACAGTGACCATGCAGTTTGATATGTTGTTTATCGCTGGTGAACTGTGCGGCGGTGATATGTCCTTTGTCTGCTTCTGACGCCAGGAACTCATCTATCAGGTACACATGCTTTGCGAGTGATTTGGCGGATGTACGCAGATGTTCTCGCACCAGGTCGGGGTATTCATCCCGGAAACTCAGTATGGCAGAAGGTTCCACACCGAGTAAAGGTACATTTTCATTAATAACGGAACTGAATATACGAACATTGTCTTCTGCATATTCGCGGGCTTTACGCAGCAATCCTTTCGACATATAAGCACGGGCACTTTCCGGGTGTTCTACCATCTGCACATCGTAACCCAGTCTGTGCAACAGTTTTACGGCTTTGATACCGATAGTGGTATCGTTATAGTTGGTGAACTCGTCGCAGAAAAGATATACTTTTTTATTACCGGTGGCGCCTTGTTTTTCAGCAGGCCATTTTTCGTCGAACCATTTACGTAAGGTGATGCTGTGCAGACCGGGTAAAGAACGTTTCGCAGCGAAGCCGGCAAATTTACGGATCATGCCTCCGGTGAAGGAGTTGTTGATCATCGCATTGTACACATTGGGCGCAATAGCCGCCAGTGCAGACAGTTTGGAGTAGTTGCCGATCATATTGGCCCGCAGTGGTACGCCGTTGGCATCATAATAATGTTGTAGGAATTCCATCTTCAGTTTGGCCATATCCACATTGGAAGGACATTCTGATTTGCAACCTTTACAGGCAAGACAAAGATCCAGTACCTCATAAATTTCTTTATGATCAAAGCGGTTTTCTTTGTGGCTGTGCGTCAGGAATTCACGCAGGATATTTGCCCTGGCGCGGGTGGTATCTTTTTCATCCCGGGTAGCCATGTAGCTGGGGCACATGGTACCGCCGCTCAGTTGTGTTTTACGGCAATCGCCGGAACCGTTGCACTGTTCGGCATGTTGCAGCATGGTTTGCTGCGGGAAATGAAAGATGGTTTTTATTTCCGGTACCTGTTGCCCTGGTTCATAGCGCAACATGCTGTTCATAGACGGCGTGTCTACGATTTTGTTGGGATTGAAAATGTTTTCAGGGTCCCAGGTATATTTAATTTGTCGGAGTAGTTCGTAGTTTTTATCACCCACCATCTGTTTGATAAATTCGCCGCGAAGCCTGCCATCGCCATGTTCTCCGCTGAGGGAGCCATGATATTTTTTAACGAGGGTGGCAATTTCTT
>NZ_DATCVJ010000020.1:0-7588 GCF_036566945.1 Chitinophaga sp.
GTTTTTTTGGAAGGATCAAATATTTCTATGGTCCTGTTGTAGCTGAAAGCGGGATCGAAGTTGAGCATCCAGGCGGTGTAGGCCCTGAGCTGGTACACGCCTGGTTTTTGTGTTTCAGGCAAATCGAAGTTACCCGGCGCACCGGCATTGCCGGCAGCAAACAGTTTCTTTTGTACGATGTTATTATTCTTATCCAACAACTCTACATATAGATTAGTGGCGGAGGTGGAAGGCATCCCCTGCAGGGTTAAATAAGCCTTGAACCAAATGGTTTCGCCGGCAGCATAGTAGTCTTTATCCAGGTGGAGATAGACCTTTTCAGCCGGGTAACGGGAACCGAATGTTTGTAATGCTTTCACTATGCGGTCGGACCAATCATTCGGCGATGGTAGTATAGCCAGTGCACTCATTACGCCAGTTAACAGAACGGCCGGGATCATCCACTTCAGGTGATGTCGCTTTTTCTTCAGGTGCGGTTGCATGCAATATATTTTGAGCCAGTATAATATATGTAAAAATATAAACTTCGGAAGATTAATCGGTAAGATTACGGCAGGTTTGTTATTATTGCGTGTTCAAGCCATGGTTTTAACAAGATTTTAATGAGTTCAGAACAGAAACGTTTAGTGGTGGCAGGCGGTGGAGCTGCCGGATTTTTTTGTGCGGTAAATGCGGCCCGACTTTGCCCGCAGCTGGAAGTAGTGCTGCTGGAGAAAACAGGCAAGCTTTTATCCAAAGTGAAGGTAAGTGGTGGTGGCCGGTGTAACGTTACCCATAATGCACCGGACATTACGTATATGGCTAAACGCTATCCAAGGGGCCAAAATTTTGTAAAGAAATCATTTTCCCGCTTTTTTGTCTCCGACACTATTGAGTGGTTTGCAGAAAGAGGGGTGAAACTGAAGGCCGAAGAGGATGGACGTATGTTCCCTGTCACAGATAGTTCCCAGACCATCATTGATTGCCTGCTGCGGGAAGCAGATAGATACAGATTAAATATCCGGACCAATACAGAAGTGACTTCCTTTAAAAAAGGGAAGAATGGCCGTTGGCAGCTGCAACTACAGAACGGCAGTGAGCTGACCGCCGATTATTTATGCATTGCTGCCGGTGGGTATGCACAGGCCGGCAAGTTTGCCTGGCTGCAACAAAGTGGCCATAGTGTAGTGCCTCCGGCGCCTTCGCTGTTTACTTTTAATATGCCTGGTAATCCTATCACCAGTCTGATGGGTGTAGCCAACACGGCACAGGTAAAGGTAGCCGGTACCAAATTACAGGAGCTGGGTCCTTTATTGATTACCCATTGGGGCATGAGTGGCCCGGCCATATTGCGGCTGTCGGCCTGGGGAGCCCGGGAGCTGCAGCAATTGCAGTATACCTTTACGGCTATCGTGAACTGGCTGCCCGCGTATAATGAAAATACCCTGCGGGAAGACTGGCAAAGCCTTCGTTTTGAGCTGGGGAAACAGAAATTATATAATAAGAACCCATTTAGTTTACCGCAACGCCTGTGGCAATTTCTCCTGCAACAGGTGGGGATATCGGAGGAAATGCGCTGGGCCGATCTGCCGGCCAAAGACCAGAATAAGTTAATGAAGTTGCTGGTGAGCATGGAATTCCCGGTAAAAGGCAAAACTACTTTTAAGGAGGAATTTGTTACCTGTGGCGGCATTACGCTGAGTGAAATAGATCCTGCCACCATGGAAAGCCGACTGGTACCGGATTTATATTTTGCCGGCGAGGTAATGGATGTAGATGGTATCACCGGGGGCTTTAATTTTCAGCATGCCTGGACCAGTGGTTTCGTAGCGGCAAATGCAATAGCGCAAAAGGTTTAGAGCGGAGGGGATCGCCTTCGGCGATTGTCTTTGTCCAGGATTATACTGATTATACTGATTTTGATGATTTTGATGATTTTTTTGGGATTTAAAAAAGATTAGGGAAGATGAACACCATAGTCTGTGTTCATCTTCCCTAGTCTTTTTTCATCTTACAAAATCATAAAAGCAAAAATCCGGAAAATCATCAAAATCAGTATAATCCTGGACAAAGACAATCGCCGAAGGCGATCCCCTCCGCTTTACAGTTTTAAGTAATGCACACCGGGTGCGTACTCTTTTTCCAGCGCCAGCAGCAGGTTTTGAAAATCTTCCGGCTGCCGGAGGAAATCTACCTTGGTCGTATCTACTACGAGCGTACGTACCGGATGTTGTTTAATATACTGCATGTACATATCATGTACGTTCATGAGGTATTCGTCCGGGATATGTTGTTCGTAGGTGCGGTTGCGGTGTTTAATGTTTTCCTGTAGTTTGGTTACGGGTGCATTCAGGAAAATGAGTAGTTCGGGCTGTACCAGCTGCGGATTGATGATATCGAATAATTTCTGATACAGGGCATATTCTTCTTCCGGCAGATTAATTTTTGCGAACAGCAGGCTTTTGATAAAGAGATAATCGGAGATGATGACATCCCTGAAAAGATCCTGCGACTGCAGCATTTCCTTGAGTTGCTTATATCGTTCCGCCATGAAAAACAGCTCCAGCGGGAATGCGTATTGTTGTGGGCGTTCGTAAAAGAGGGGGAGGAAAGGATTATCCGCAAATTCTTCCAGGATCAGTTTCGCGGAAAAATGAGCAGACAACATATTGGCCAGTGTTGTTTTACCAGCGCCGATATTCCCTTCTACCGTAATAAATTTATAGTGCATGAATATGTTTGTTTAGGAGATGTGCTACTGCATTTAGTGGGGGTAGCGGTTAACCGGTAATGTATCGGGGCAGTCGTCTGCCAGTTCTCTCACCGTTTTATGCAGCACGGGGTGTACATAATCCGGGACAATCTCCAGCAAAGGCACCAAAACAAATTGCCGGAGCTGCATCCGGGGATGCGGCAACTTTAATTCCGGGAGGGCTATAATGCTGTCGTTGAAGAAGATGAGATCGATGTCGATCACCCTCGAACCCCATTTCTCCTGTCGGATACGGCCAATCTTTCTCTCTATTTCCAAAAGTGTATGCAATAACGTTAGTGCATCCATTGTGGTGCGGATTTCCATACCCTGATTAAGATAATCAGGCTGGTCCACGGCTCCCCAGGGAGCGGTCTGGTATAAGGCGGAGGTTTGTATCACCTCTCCGGCTGTTTCAGTGATCAGTTGTACCGCCTTTTGAAGGTTACTGGTACGATCGCCCAAATTGCCACCTATAAGTAATATTGCTGTATTCATGTATATTTCAGGCCCCAAAAGTAGCCATATTCCTTATTTTTGAAAAAATGTATCTTTCCATTTCAGTTTCATCTTAACCAAAAAGTATGCGTTTCTTCAAAGTTTTCCTGGCCGCCTTTCTTGCACTTGTTGCATTTACAGGGATATGTATCATCGTGCTGCTGGTGATGATCGGCAAGGCCCTTACCTCCGAAAAGGTAACTATTAACCCCAATGGCGTGCTGGTGCTCGAAACAGGCCAGTCATACAAAGAACAGAAGTTGGTGAACCCCCTTGGCGCCCTGATGAAAGATGAACCAGGAGAGATCCCCGGTTTATTTCAGACAGTAAGACTGATCGAAAATGCAGCGGACGACGACAACATCAAAGGTATTTATCTGAAAGTAAATGGCAATCCCAATGGCTTTGCCAGCACAGAAGAATTACGTAATGCCTTGCTTCGTTTCCGCAAATCAGGCAAGTTCGTTTATGCATATGGGGAAGTAATGGAGCAAAACGCTTATTACCTCGCCAGTGCGGCAGATAAGGTATATCTGAATCCTAAAGGGATGGTAGATTTTACTGGTTTTTCCAGTCAGGTGATGTTTTTAAAAGGCACCCTCGAAAAGCTGGAAATAAAACCTGAAATCTTCTATTGCGGTAAATTCAAGAGTGCCACAGAGCCTTTGCGCGAAACCCAGATGACAGAAGCGAATCGTATACAAACTACCCAGTTCCTGGGAGAACTATATGGTAATTTCCTCCAGGGAGTAGGTAAAGCACGTAGCATAGATACCGCTACTTTACATGGTTATGCCAACGCAAACCTGATCCAGGAACCCGCTGATGCGCTGAAATATAAGCTGGTAGATGGTTTGAAATACGATGATGAAATAGAGGCCGAGCTGAAAACTAAAAGCAGCACTAAGGCGGATGATAAAATAAATTTTATCACCCTCGGGAAATATAACACGGGTACGGATCTGCCTATTGGAGAGGGGGAGAGTAAAATTGCACTGATCTACGCACAGGGCGATATCATTGGCGGAGAATCTGACCGTGATAATACCATTGCCAGTGAAAATTATATCCGTGAAATCCGCAAGGCGAGAGAAGATAAAAAAGTGAAGGCCATCCTGTTCCGCGTGAACTCTGGTGGCGGGAGTGCATTGGCATCTGAAGTGATCTGGCGGGAGTTGTCGCTGGCTAAAAAGGCAAAACCGGTGGTCGTATCTATGGGTGATTATGCTGCCTCCGGTGGCTACTACATTTCCTGTATGGCCGACAGCATTTTTGCAGAGCCAAATACATTAACCGGATCTATCGGGGTATTTGGGGTGATGTTTAATATGCAGGACTTCTTTAAAAATAAGCTGGGTGTAACGTTCGACGGTGTTAAAACCGCGCAGTATGCTGATCTGGGTTCGGTAGGCCGTCCGCTGACAGAAGGCGAAAAACGGTTTATACAGAATGGCGTAGACAGCACTTATGCTTCCTTTAAATCCCGCGTGGTGGCTGGCAGAAAGCTGGACCCTGCAGTAGTGGACAGTATTGCGCAAGGACGTGTATGGAGCGGCGTGCAGGCAAAGGAATTGGGACTGGTAGACCGTATAGGCGGTATCAACGAAGCCCTGGCTTGTGCGGCCCGCTTGGCTAAACTATCGGAGTACCGTTTAAGGGAGTATCCGGAAGTAAAAGATCCCTTCACCAAATTGATGAAAGGGTTGGGTGCAGATGTGAGCCTGAAAATGGTAAAAAGAGAGCTGGGCGCTAATTTTGAGCTGTATCAGCAGCTAAAGGATGCGCAGCAGATGCATGGCGAAATACAGGCGAAAATGCCGTTTAAATATAATTTCTAAAAGCAGAAGGCTTAAAGCATAACGTAAAAAGCCATGGAAGCGATTTTTTGTCTTACTCAGGATTAGACTGATTTTGATGATTTTCACGATTATTTTTTTTCATGATTAGAAAAGATTAGCGAAGATGAACAACATATGATGTTCATCTTCGCTAATCTTTTCTAATCTTATTAATCAATAAAATAAATCCTATAAATCATCAAAATCAGTATAATCCTGAGTAAGACAAAAAATCGCTTCCATGGCTTTTTGCTTTATCCTTTATGCTTTCTGCTTTTTTATAGTAGTTTTGCTTCCGGTTTTTAAAATAGCAGATCAGATGAATGGAGCTAAGTACAATCAGTTGAGGGCCATGCTGGCGATTACGAAAGGAAGTTTAAGGGGTATATTCCGGAGTCCTTCCGCCGTGGTGTTTAGTTTGGGGTTCCCGCTGGTATTTATCCTGGTGTTTGGGTTTATAGGAGGCAGCAGTGTTTCCGTAAAAGTGGGGGTAGATCGCCAAACCGATACTACGACTAAGTTTTATCAGCACTTGCATAGCATAAGCGCCCTGAAGCTGATATCAGATCAGCCGGCGGCTGAGATGGAGGAAGATCTGAAGAAAGGCCGTTTGGTGGCTATTCTGAAGGTAACGCCGGCCACGAGTGCTGACCAGGTGCAACATTATGAAGTAGATATCCGGACATCCACCGCTTCGGATGCCAGTAAGAAAATGATCCTGATGGGCATGTTGAAAGGCGTGACCACAACGATGGATGATGCCGAATACAAACGTCCTTCTGTGGCGACTTTTAGGCAAACAGAGATCCCCGGACGTGAATTTAAGACCATTGACTTTATTTTACCGGGACAGCTGGGTTTTGCGTTGATGAGTGCAGCCGTATTTGGTACCGCTTTCCTGTTTTATAACATGCGTCAAACGTTGGTACTCAAGCGTTTCTTTGCTACACCGATTAAACGTACCTATATTGTATTGGCGGAAGCACTGAGCCGGATGATTTTCCAGTTGATCAGCTCTGTGGTGATTATTGCCCTGGGGCATTTTGCTTTTGGCTTTACGCTGGTGCATGGCTTTGCTACTTTCCTGGAAATGCTGGTGTTGTCTGTATTCGGACTGCTGGTATTCATGGGTTTCGGCTTTGTGGTGAGCAGTTTGGCTAAAAACGAAAGCACCATTCCGCCTTTAGCCAATATTGTGACTTTGCCGCAGTTCCTGCTGGCGGGTACATTTTTCCCGATAGACTCCTTCCCGGGCTGGTTGCAGCCTATTTGCAAAATAATGCCGTTGACTTACCTGATCGATGCGCTGCGGAAAGTGGCCTTTGAAGGGCAACATTTGTGGAATGTGGGTTGGGATATTGCCATTCTTACTTTATGGGGAGTTATCGTATATGCGGTAGCCGTGAAAGTATTCAAATGGGAATAGTGCGATTTTGTTAGCTTTGTGCTATCTAAATCCAGTCAGATGCAAGCCTTTTTCATTATTCTGGGTGCATTTATTGTCCTTGTACTGGGGCTTTTCATTTTCAGTTTCTTCCTGTCACCCACTGTTAAAGTGGAGCGTTCGCTGTTAGTCCCTGCAGCAGCCGGTGTTATTTTCCCATTGGTAAATGCCGTGCGTAACTGGGAGCTATGGTCGCCGTGGATGGCGCAGGACCCTGCCATAAAGATTACCTATGGTGAAAAAGACAGTGGCGTAGGAGCAGGGTACAGTTGGGAAAGCAACAACCGTAATGTAGGCAGGGGGCATATGTCTGTTACCGAATCGCGGGACGCTCAGTACATCGCCACCACTATCGATTTTATGGCCATGGGCCCCGCCAAAGGTTATTTTCGCTTTGATGCGGCTACCGGAGGCACCCTGGTTACCTGGGGACTGATCTGTAACACCGGTCAGCATCCATTGAGAAAAGTAATGGGGCTGATGATGGATAAGTGGGTGGGGAAGGATTTTGAGCAGGGATTGGAAAATATAAAAAGGATTGTCGGTAAATAGAATTACGAATTACGAATTACGAATTACGGGGTATTTCATACACTGTCGTTCGTAATTCGTAATTCGTAATTCGTAATTTTTTTCTATGCGTCTTATTAAGTTGTTGCTGATCAGTGTGATCATTTTAGGCGGTATGATTTTTCTGCTGTCGTTGTTATTTCCCTCTACGGGTGTGGTAGAGCGCACCGGCGTGATACGCGCACCTATAAATGTGGTGTACGCGCATGTGAGTGACCTGAAAGCCTGGGAGCCATGGAATCCGTGGACCAGACCCGATAGCACTGCTACCCTGGTATTTTCTGAGCCGGCTGCCGGAACAGGCGCCTGGTATAGCTGGGAAGGGAAGGAAAGCAGTGGTAAGGTAACGATCCTGGACAGCGACTCCACCAAAGGAATACATTACCTGCTGGATATCAGGGATGCCAGGCCGGTAAATGGTGGCATTGAACTGAAGCCAACGGCAGACGGCAAATCCACTGCGATATTCTGGCATATGGAAATAAAGCTGGGCATGCTGCCCTGGTG
>NZ_DATCVJ010000021.1:0-3107 GCF_036566945.1 Chitinophaga sp.
ATGCACCACCGCCGTAATACGATTAGGTTCATCTGCCATGGAGCGGCGTACATCCACCGTGTGGGCAAACAATGCTTTACGGGGTTGCAGGTTGGAGTTTTTCTCCAGGTTAAACAGCTTGGGAATTACCCTGCCGTAACCGCTGCCATCTATGATAAACCGGGCGGCAATTTCGGAGGTGTTGCCGTCTTTATCTTCAACAGTTGTTACAGAATCTGATCCATTAAAACGTATAGCCGTTACTGTTGTTTCGTATGATACGGGAACGCCCATGCTTTCTACCGTATCGGCCAGCGTTTTATCAAAATCGGCACGGGTTACCTGCCAGGTCCAGGTCCAGCCGGGTGTGAATTGCTCCTGGAAAGTAAAATCACAGAGCGCATCGCCCTTCACGAACTTGGCGCCAAACTTCTCCTGAAAACCTTTTGCTTTGATGGCATCGATAAACCCTGCTTCTTCCAGGGCTTCCATGCTGCGGGGCAAAAGGCTTTCGCCAATTACAAAACGGGGAAATTTTTGCTTTTCCACCACTTTTACTTTGTACCCTGCCTGGTGAATAATAGACGCCGCCACTGTTCCTGCCGGACCTGCTCCTATTACCAGTACATCAACTTGCTCAGTTTTCATAAGAGATCGATTTTGGGAGTTGTAGATTATATGACGATTAACCGTTTTATTTCTTCTTACATTTCAGCAAGGTATAATTCATGCCCATCTGATCATTTTCTTCGATAATCGTTAAGCCTGCATCTTCAATACACTGGAAGAAATCGTCTGTGTGGTACATCTGGCTGTTACCATTGGCCATTGCGGTGAAATACAGGGAGGTCTGCTGCAAACAGAATGCGGCAGACTTAAACTGCTGGCGGTTCCAGAATGGTTCCAGGATATATACAATACCATCTTCGTTGAGCGCTTCGCGGCAACGTTTCAGGATAGATACAATTTCAGCTTCAGAAAAACAGTCCAGGAACTGGCTCATCCAGATGGCATCAAAGCCTTTAGGGAAAGGGAGTTCCTCATGCAGGATATTGGCAATATGAAAATGTACGCGATTTTCCACGCCGGCATCTTTCATTTTCTGCTGTGCCAGTCCGGCCTGACCTGGTAAATCGAAGATTGTTACTTCCACATCCGGATCTTTAGCGGTGCAGGCCAGCGCCCATTTACCGGTGTTGCCACCAATATCGAGCAGGCGTTTAGGATGTTTTTCAAACACAATATCCAGGGCGGCTGGTGTAGCCAGATCGGAATAGTAATGGTCAAAGTCGAACCAGCTTTTACCTACTTCAGGTGGCAGCAGCGACAGGCCGGGATAGATAGTATCCCAGGGGCCCAGCTCACGGAGGCCGGCGGGCTTTCCTTCTGTGAGACTTTCCTGCAGGTGATTCATGCCTTTATAGCAGATATCCTGTGAAAAGTCCATGTTAATGCGGGTAAGCTGATCATGTAAAATAAAGTAGCCTGTTTTGGTGAGGGTATACCGTTTATCATTTACGATCACGAGTTCCATCCCTAAACCAGCTTCCAGCAATACTCTTACTGCATAGCGCGACATTTTTGTTTGCTCCATGATTTCCTCAATGGTGATGCCTGCAGAACGGCTGTTGCTCACTGCAGTTAAAATGCCCATATCACGCAATGCCCGGGTAGCCTGAAAAGCAACGGGGGCAAATGCCAGACGCAATGCAGCTTCTTTTGCTTCCAGTGCTGTTTTTGTTTCTTTATTAAACACGACAATAACTTGTTTAGCTGTTAAGATTAAAGACCATGGCTGCATTGCATCCACCAAAACCTGATACTGTTTTCAGGAAGTGGGCAGATGGGGTATGCAGCAGGGTATTATTAACGTTGACCGGCATACTTACGCCGGCGTTTTCATATCCTTTTGTTGGCAATATTACACCGGTTTTCATGGCCTGCATGCTGATGATAGCCTCTATTAATCCGGCAGCACCAAGGGTGTGGCCGTAATATCCTTTGAGACTGTTCACCGGCACCAGACTTAAACCGGCATGGTGCAATGCTTTTGCTTCCATTTCATCGTTATACAGGGTGGCCGTGCCGTGTGCGGATACAAATCCGATATCGGCGGTGGTAAGTCCACTCCCCTTGATGGCCAGCTGCATCACTGCTGCCAGCTCCTCACCGGTACGGGAAGGCCCGGATATATGATTGGCGTCGTTGCTGATAGCGCCGGCGCCTAATGAAAAAGCCGCATTGTTAGGTTCCTTGCTGAGAATAACCGTTGCAGCACCTTCTCCCAATGTAACCCCGGTGCGGTTGGCATCAAAGGGCTTGCAGGGAACAGCGCTTACCGCCTGGAACGACTGAAATCCTGACAACACAAAGCGGGTCAGCACATCTGCTCCGGCCACTACTACGTGATCAAAGCGCCCCGATTCAATGAGCCGCTTTCCGGTTAAAATAGCCACCAATCCGGATATACAGGCGCTGCTGATGACCATTGGCGGATTGGCTGCTTTAAAATGTGCCGCTACTTTAGCAGCCGTGGAAAACAGCTGCATATTTGCCAATGGCAATGCAGCCCCTTCGGGTAGCTGTTCCAGCAATTCTATATTTCCTTTGGTAGTGGAAACAAGGAAGCCGGTACGTTTATCCCCTAGGGTGATCCCGGTTTGTTGCAGGGCATCTTGTACAGATGCGACCAGCAGCTTTTCGAATATCGTGTATCCGTTTACGTTATATCCGGCGGTGTATGCATCCAGCTGACCGGGCGCCATTATAGCACCATAAAACGGAGCAGCGGCATAAGCTGCATTTTGCTGCAGACTTATGCCACTGTTGCCCAGTAAAACCTGGTCAAAATTATCCCGGGTAGTACCGCCCAAAGGCCCCACAATATTATCTGCTACTACATACACCTGTTGCATATTACCCTTAATTATACCAATCCGTGCGTTTTTTTCCATTCGTTGAAAAAAGCGGGTGTTACCAGTTGCAGAGAGGACGTTTCTTTATCCAGGAATACCTGTACAGAAGATCCTTTTGCAACTACCTCACCGGTAGCCGGATTGGTAAGAATGTATTCAAATTTTATTTTGGCCGCCATATCATCCACATACTTTGTTTCTACCACTACCCTG
>NZ_DATCVJ010000022.1:0-3709 GCF_036566945.1 Chitinophaga sp.
AGTGTGGTCACGCCCAGCCGTATAAACCCCTCCGGCATGAACATGGGAGGCACACCAGCCAGTGCCACCGATAAAAACACCGGAACTACTGCCTTGATGATCACCTGTTTCGTAAATATTGCCGGTGACAAGCCCGTAATATTTTTGGCGGCAATCATCCGGTAAATGCCACTTACCACTTCTATCCCGATGGCAGTCACCAATACGATGGCAGCCGGATAACCAGCTTTGAGCAACAACCACGCGATGGGCAAGTTGAGTAATACGATGGTGCTCACGACTACCTGGTACTTTTTAATTTTCCCGACAGACTGCACGGCGATTTGTATGCCGGCAGATAATTGGTTGATGAGCGTAGCGATAATAATTAAACGACACATCGTAACCGTGTAGGCAGGTACCTGTTTCAACCAGCATTGCAGTACAAAAGGCATTTCTATCATCATGGGGATGGCGAAAAATCCAAGCAGGTAAAAGGAAAACTTGCTGGCAATCATAGACAGGCGCAGCATCCTGGCCCGATCTCCACTCCCTTCGCTTTTAATGATCTGCGGATTCAATGCCCGCAACATGGTCACAGAAAAATAACTCAGTTGTGCATTCACCTGGTTGGCGATCCCATATGCTGCATTAACGATGGTGCCAAAAAATACATTCAGTAATAAAGCAATTCCCTGATTGCGGGCTACGACACTGCCCGCACCAAACATATTCCATCCGGCATAAGCAAACATTTCCTTCAGCAAATGCCGGTTGAAATAATGCCGGACCCGGATCCGGCTTTCTTCATACTTCACCGCACAATACACCTGCTTAAAAACAAGCAACAGTATAGTCAACAGCGCCATCAACCCACCGTATACAATGAGTTTATCGTAAGCAGTGTATTGCAGCACTACGGCAATCAGCAGTTTCCCCAGCGACTCCACAATTCCAAGGATCGCCACCATTACCATATTCTCCTGGGCAATCAGCGTAGCATCATATGGCACAGAAATAATGGTAAAGAAAGCACTGACCACCATGAATTGGAAGATGACTTTAGCCGCCGTAGTACGCGACGCAGGAAAATTCAACACATGATCAAACAGGTAGCTGCCGGCCACTTCGAACAATAACACCAGCGACAGGCCCAGTATAAAATGCAGCAGCACGCTGGAATTAAATACCTGCTTTAGTTGGTGATTGTCTTTTGTGCCCAGGTGAAAAGACATATACCGTTGTGTGCTGATGGTCATGGCAATGTTCAGAAATGATAACATGGCAATAACGCCGCTGATCAGATTAAATAAACCATAGTCCGCCGCCCCCAGCAGATTCAATACCAGCCTGGTGGCGTACAACGAAATAAAAACGGTAATAAGCATCCGTCCGTAGAGCGCGCCTGTATTCAATATCACTCTGTTAGCTACCTGCATCTTTCTATGAGATTATCCGATTAAATGTTCCAGTTGTGTTACTTCTTTCTTAGCAAATAAGGCTACATCACTGGCCATCATTTCCTTTACCAGTGCCGGCAAATCGTACGCTGGCTCCCAGCCCAGTACCGTCTTCGATTTGGTAGGATCGCCGATAAGCAGTTCTACTTCTGTAGGACGGAAATATCTTGGATCGATGGCCACCACTTCTTTCCCTATCGGTAACGCATACACTTCATTGGTGCAGGCAGTAACTACCCCGATTTCTTCTACACCATCGCCCTGGAATGTAACAGTGATACCGAGCTCGGCAAATGCCATGCGCACAAACTCACGCACCGTGGTAGTAATGCCGGTAGCAATCACATAATCATCCGCCTGCTCCTGTTGCAGGATACGCCACATTGCTTCCACATAGTCTTTGGCATGTCCCCAGTCGCGCTGTGCATCGAGGTTGCCCAGGTATAATTTATCCTGCAGGCCCAAAGCAATAGCAGCGGCCCCCCGGGTGATTTTACGGGTAACAAACGTTTCCCCGCGCAAAGGACTTTCATGATTAAACAGGATGCCATTGCAGGCAAACATGCCATAAGCTTCGCGGTAGTTGACTGTAATCCAGTAAGCATATAATTTGGCCACCGCATAAGGACTGCGCGGATAAAAAGGCGTGCTTTCCCGTTGTGGTACTTCCTGTACCAGTCCATATAACTCCGAAGTACTGGCCTGATAGATGCGGGTTTTCTTTTCCAGCTTCAGGATGCGCAAGGCTTCCAGCAATCGCAAGGTGCCAATACCATCTGCATTGGCAGTATATTCAGGCGTATCAAAGCTCACCCGCACATGGCTCATGGCAGCGAGATTATAAATTTCGTCGGGCTGCGTTTCCTGGATAATACGTATCAGGTTGGTGCTGTCCGTCATATCGCCATAGTGCAACCGGAAGCGCACATTTTCACTGTGCATATCCTGGTATAAATGGTCAATTCGTTCTGTATTAATCAGGGAGGCACGACGTTTAACACCATGTACCATATATCCCTTGCCCAGCAGTAATTCTGCCAGATAAGCGCCATCCTGGCCGGTAATACCTGTTATCAGGGCTACTTTCATACAATCGTTATTTTAGTGATAAAAGAAATAAAATGTTAGAGCATCAGGGCATTGACAGGGGAAGCCGCAGCATTCCCAATACCATAGTAAGTGAATCCCTGTTTGACTAATTGTACATCATCATAAATATTTCTGCCGTCGAAAAGCAAAGGGCTTTGCAACAAGCCATGCAGGCGTTGCCAGTCCGGCATACGGAAAGTATTCCACTCCGTGACCAGCAGGATAGCCGCGGCATCTTCTGCGGCCATATACATATCATCTGCGAAGGTGACACTACTGCCCAGGTATGACATCGCTTCTTCCATGGCTACCGGATCGTATACACTCACCGTAGCTCCCGCCTCCAGCAGATGGCGGATCAGCACCAACGACGGCGCCTCCCGCATATCATCAGTATTAGGTTTAAACGACAGGCCCCATACGGCAAACTTTTTATCTTTAAGGTCGCCATCGAAGTGACGCAGCACCTTATGAAAGAGTACTTTTTTCTGATCTTCATTCACCGCTTCTACGGCATCGAGTATACGTAGCTGATAGCCGTATTCCCGGCCTGTTTGCATGAGGGCTTTTACATCCTTCGGGAAACAGGAGCCGCCGTACCCTATACCCGGGTAAAGAAAATGCTTTCCGATGCGTGGATCGCTGCCGATCCCTTTCCGCACCTGGTTAATATCGGCGCCCACCAGTCCGCATAAATTGGCAATATCATTCATATAAGAAATGCGCGTTGCCAGCATAGCGTTGGCAGCATATTTGGTCATCTCTGCAGAAGCGATATCCATAAATAAAATAGGATGACCGTTGAGCAGAAAAGGACGGTATAATTGCTCCAGCGTTTGACGGGCATGTGTAGTATTAACGCCTATGACTATACGATCTGGCTTCAGGAAATCATTTATAGCAGCGCCTTCTTTCAAAAACTCAGGATTAGAGGCTACATCGTAATCCAGGATCAGCTGCCGGGCCGACAGGCTTTCCTTTACCGCCCGGTTCACCCTGGCGGCAGTACCTACCGGCACGGTGCTTTTCGTAACTACCACCAGGTAATCCTGCATTAAGGCCCCTATCTGATGTGCTACCTGCAATACATACTTCAGATCAGCACTTCCATCTTCTCCCGGTGGCGTACCAACAGCAATAAACACCACTTCTGCCCCGGGCAATGCAGTGGCCAGGTCGGT
>NZ_DATCVJ010000023.1:0-17540 GCF_036566945.1 Chitinophaga sp.
TATGAACTGGCAAAAGGACTGATCGCGAAAACAAGATTGGGACTGGACTTCCGGGAAACTACTTCTGAAGAATATGTAAACCCCGATTCCTACTCCGGCTATAAAGTAGATAACGGCTCTCGTGGTAGTTTCGGTGAAGGCACCACGCGGAACTTTACACTGGTCAGCACTTCCGGTTTAACCTACGCTAAAGTCATCGATAAACACGACTTTGAAGTATCGGGTTATTTTGAATATACTAAAAACAACTACCGCGCTTTCGGCTATACCGGTTATGATCTTGATGGAAGATTTCCCGCCACACCGGCCGCCATTACGCCAGGTTCTCCCTTTACGCCAACCCTGAGTGGTGGCAGAACACAGAGCGCCCTGGCTTCCTATATCGCTATAGGTCGTTATACCTTCAATGAAAAATATACCCTGAATGCCAGCTACCGCCGCGACGGCGCTTCTACCGTGCCGCCGGATAACAGGTGGCATGGATTCTATTCTTTGGGTGTTGGCTGGGAAGTGAAACGCGAGAATTTCCTGAAAGACGTCGACTTTGTAAATAACCTGCGCTTCAGGGCCAGTTACGGTACCTCTGCCAATCCATTTACCGGTGGTGGGCCCTTTGCTTATTTTCGTACATTCAAAACAAATCAGTATGGTGGCAACCCCGCCATTTATCCTTATCAGGCCGGCAACCCCGCCTATAATTGGGAATATGCCAAAGAGTTTAACGTGGGCTTTGACCTCGGCTTATGGAATAACCGTATCCGTGTAGTGAGTGATGTATATAATAAAGTAACGGATAACCTCTTTGTAGATCAGCCACAGTCCATTACTTCCGGCTTCTATTACTTATCTCTCAACTCCGGCTCTATGCGTAACAGAGGTATAGAAATGGATATTCAGGGAGATGTGATCCGGCAGAAAGATTTCAGCTGGACGGTAGGCGTGAACTTTGCCTATAATAAAAATGTGATCACCGATTTGGGAACCGCCACTGAATTTACCCAGGGACTTTCTCAGATCGTAAGAGTAGGCTTGCCTTATGGTTCGCATTATGCGCCTAAATGGGCTGGTGTAGATCCTGCGAATGGTAAACCGCTTTACTACGATCGTAGTGGTAATACAACCAGTAACTATAATGAAACGGCGCTGAGCGTAGCGGAGTTTGGAACTTATATACCGCCGTTTACCGGTGGATTTAATACCGGACTTACCTGGAAAGGATTTTATGCCAACGCACTGTTTACGTTTGCCGATAAAACCATGCGCTATCTGAATGAAGATTACTACAATGAAAATCCTTCTTTCGCCAGTAGCAATCAGTCCAAACGTATGCTGTACGACCGCTGGAAAAAGCCCGGTGATAATGCCATCCTGCCAGGTATTAGCTCCGGCAGAAATTATTCTTCCAAAGATCTACAAGACGCTTCTTACCTGCGGTTAAGGAATGTAGGTATCGGTTACAATTTTCCGAAGCAAATCCTTACTCATATCAAATTTGTGCAAGGCATCCAGGTATTTGCGCAGGCGCAAAACCTCTACACCTGGACGAAATGGAAAAGTTTTGATCCGGAAAATAATAACGGAGATGGGATGTTCGACTACCCCAGTGCGCGGACTTACACTTTTGGCCTGAACGTTAATTTCTAAAACAAGACACTCATGATGATCCGTCATTTAAGATACCTGTTGTTGCTGCTGCCTTTTTTAATACTTTCCTGCAACAAGCAACTGGACCTGCAACCTACCGATAGCATTATTGATCCGGAAAGAACTTTCCGCAACGTGGCCGATCTGAATAGCGGGCTGCTGGGCGCTTATTCGGAATTAACGTACAACACTATCTACAGCGTGTCGCTGCTCTCTGATGAATGCATGCTCCCCAATGAAAATAACCTGGGCAGGGGCGTGGCCACGTACCGCTGGCAGATCGATCCGGGTAGTACTACTATCACCGGTTCTTTCGGCGAATATTATATTACCATCGACCGGGTAAACCGGGTGCTGGGCGCTATGGACCGCATCCCTGCCAAGGGTGATGATATTGCTTTGAAAGACAGATACCGCGGCGAAGCTTTGGCGCTACGCGCTTATTGTCATTTTCAACTATTGCAAAGTTATGCCGAAGCATACAATCCGGCCGCTATGGGCGTTCCTTTCATGGATACTTCCATCATCGGATTTCCTGCGCGTAATACCTTTGGTGAAGTGATGGCCGCTATAGAAAAAGACCTGCAACAGGCCAGCACCCTCATTCCCGAAGACGCAGATGATAACAGCCGGATTACCCTGATCGGTGTATCCGCCATCCGTGCCAGGGTAGCCCTCTATGAAAAAAAGTGGGACGATGCCATCACCTATGCCACCGCGGCTATTGATGCACTGCCACTGGCCGATTTTAACGATTTTCCGGATATCTGGACAGATGCCAAAGAATCAGAAGTGATCTGGAAACTGAAACAGGTAGCCAGTGTAAATGACCCGATAGGCGCTGCATACTATGATGGGGACGTTGTTTATTATGCGCCTTCTTTCGAATTAATTAACACGTTCGATAAAGACAAGGATGTGCGCTACGGGGCTTATATCCTCTTCGACGATAGCCGTGGCAGCGGCACTTCAGAGTATATTGTCAATAAATATTATGGCCCGGATGGTAACATCGGATTGAGAGATATCAAGCTTTTCAGAACAGGTGAAATGTACCTGATCAGAGCCGAAGCACTGGCAGAGAAAAATAGAGTGTCCGATGGTGCTGCCGATCTGAACGACTTACGCAGCGCACGTATCAGCGGATACACGCCACAAACATTCAACAACAAAGACGCATTGATCGCGGCAGTATATACCGAACGCTTTAAAGAACTGGCTTTCGAAGGACAACGTTTATTTGACCTGAGAAGAAGAGGCTTATCCGTTACCCGTGAGCCGGCAGATGCTATCAACGCGCAGGGCGCTGTGTTGCTGAAACCCGGTCAGAAAGGATATGTGTTCCCGATTCCGGATGCGGAAACGAAAGCAAATAGAAATATGAAACAGAATCCAGGGTATTGAGTGTCCTGTTTATTTTATCAATGAGGCCGACCAGAAGTGTGTTTTTTCACGCAAAGGCGCAAAGCAGCTAAGCAGCAAAGAAGTAAAGCAGCAAAGAAGACCAAAGCGCATTTTAAGTCCGCCAGGCGAGAAGATAATGTAATGGCTATACGAAATTGTAGTTATGTAATCTTCGCTCCTTTGCTTCTTAGCTGCTTTGCGCCTTTGCGTGAAAAAATATACTTCCGGTCACGGAAACCAGTAACAACGATCAGATGAGAATAAAAATCATTTTTACAGCTATAACAGCAACGACTCTATGTTTTAGCGCCTGTAATCAACACACGGAGCAACTCCCTACTATACCCGGTCGCCCGGGATCTATTGGTATCATTGGCGACACCGCCGATGTAACTACGCCCGTACAGGGTGGCGTAGCACTGATTGGTGGCGGCGGTAATGTAGACGGCGCTTTCCAGTGGATGATCAATCGCAGCGGCGGCGGCGATGTGGTAGTGCTCACTGCTTCCGGCAACGGAAGCTACAATCACGACATCGATTCCTTAGGCAAAGTTAATTCTGTGGAAACGCTCAACATCACCAGCCGGGAGCTAGCTAATAACGATACGGTGGCCAACACAATCCGCAATGCGGAGATGTTGTTTATCGCCGGCGGGGATCAGTCGCGCTACATGAACCAGTGGCGCAACACGAAAGTAAATGCGGCAATTAACTACCTGCTGCAGGAAAAGAAAGTGCCGGTAGGTGGCACCAGCGCCGGTTGTGCAATCCTTAGTGGTCTTTACTATAGCGGAGAAGGCGGCAGCGCCGTATCGGATTCAGTATTGGCTAATCCATACGACTCGCTGGTAACGCTGTACAACAACGATTTTCTGCAGGCGCCTTACCTGCAATTGGTGATCAGCGACCAGCATTACCTGAAACGTGGCCGCGAAGGCCGGCATGTGACTTTTATGAGCCGTATTATCAAGGATCATGGTATCTTTCCAAGAGGAATTGCACCGGACGAAAAAACAGCGGTTTGTATTGATGCACAAGGCATGGCGAAAGTATTTGGTGTAAGCAAAGCCTGTTTCATTTTAACAGATAGTTTGAAAAAACCGGAACTTTGCGAAAAGGGACAACCCCTGCAATGGAATTATAACGGGCAGGCATTGAAAGTATATGAAATTCCTGCCAGCGCTACCGGCAACGGCAGCTTCTCTGTGGCAGACTTTGATCCGGCCAAAGCCAGTGGTGGTGCGTGGTATTGCTGGTGGGTGGAAAACGGTCACCTGCATAAAAAAGCCATTTGATTACTTCTTAATATAGTTTGATATGAAAGGCAGGTTTTGTTATTTGTTTTTGCTGGTGCTGGCGGGCCAGCTTTTTTCACCCGCTATGGCGCAGGAAAAATCTTCTTATGTATTGGTGATTCACGGCGGTGCTGGCACTATCCTTCAAAAAAATATGACGCCGGAAAAAGAAGCGGCTTACAAAGCATCTTTGAAACAGGCGTTGCAAACAGGATATAAAGTGCTGCAATCCGGTGGTAGCAGTCTGGATGCGGTAGAAGCCACCGTAAAAGTGCTGGAAGATGATTCGCTCTTTAATGCCGGCAAGGGCGCAGTGTTTACACATGAAGGCCGTAACGAACTGGATGCGGCTATCATGAATGGTAAAACGCGTGCAGCAGGTGCCGTAGCAGGTATCACCACCGTACGTAACCCGGTCAGTGCTGCCAGAGCCGTAATGGAAAAATCCGAACATGTGATGATGGTAGGCCCCGGCGCAGAAAAATTTGCGAAAGAAGCAGGACTGGAAATAGTAGACCCTTCTTATTTCAGAACGGAAACCCGCTGGAGAGATCTGCAAAGAGCTTTGCATGAAGATTCTATTGCAGCTGCTAAAGCCAACGCCTATACGAATCCGGAAAAGCTGGGCATCAAAAACAGGGACTATAAATTTGGTACTGTAGGCGCCGTAGCGCTGGACAAGCAGGGAAACCTCGCTGCTGCCACTTCTACCGGAGGTATGACAGACAAAAAATATGGCCGCATTGGTGATTCACCTATTATTGGGGCTGGTACTTATGCCAACAATCAAACCGCCGCTATTTCGTGTACGGGTTGGGGTGAGTATTATATCCGCAATGTAGTAGCGTATGATTTGTCGGCGCTGATGGAGTATAAAGGGCTGAGTGTACAACAGGCCGGTAATACGGTGATCAAAAAAGTAGGAGATATGGGTGGCGATGGTGGCCTTATTGCACTGGATAAAAAAGGCAACATGACCATGTCTTTTAATACAGAAGGGATGTACAGAGGTGCGGTGACGAAAGATGGTAAAATTGAAATCGCTATTTATAAAAAATAAAATATGGACGGATGCGGGTATAAGAGCCACAACAGGGTATTAAGTACCGGCATCCGTCGATATTTTTAGCCTTTCATGGGTCCTCTTTCGGCATCATCTTCTTCAGGATTATCTTCATCGATATCCTCGTCTGTGATGTCTTCCTCTTCCAGTAGTTCATCTATTTCCAGGTCGTCGTCTTCTTCATCGAGCAAATCATCGGTGGTGTCTTCTTCGCCCTGCCGGGATTGTTCATCCTGATTGCCCTTTGGAGGAACTGGCTGTTGCCTGCCTTGAATAAACTCGTCTGGCTGCAGGTCATCATCGCGAAGCGGGCCGGGTGTTTTAGGTTGTGTTGTCATAATCAGCAAGTTTTTAAATAAGGGGTCCAAACATCGCACCATACCAAAAGTATTGGTTGTCAATCTTTAAGAAATACCCCGTTGCGTAAATAAATACACAGTCGTCATCACATTATGGAATATCCCAAAAAATGATAATTTTGAGGCATCAAATGTAAAATCAAGACCCTGCTATCCCATGAGAAGTTTATTATCCTTACTAACCCCTATTTGTCTATTGTTAGCCGCCTGTCAAACCAGCCATCGTAATATGCCCTATACAGGTAACTGGACACAAATTACCCGTGTTAACAACGAGTACGTGATTTACATTCCCTGCGCGCTGGATTTAAGAAAAATGAAGGTGACCGATTCGGCTATTCATGAGGTGCTGCCATTGGAGGTCAACGACTGCCACATTGTGAGCACCACCACAGCCGGCAACGGTTATCGCCTGAAAGGAAAGGAGGCGGTCTATACCTTTAAATGGGAGGATGAAAAAAAAGGTACGGCGGAATGGACCATACAGTATTCGGCTTCTGCACCGGAAGAAAGAGTAGTGTTTGTAAACAGTACCCACGAAAACGATTTTAAAAAGGTACATCAGCCGGAAAGTGACTGCAATACCAGCGGAGATGCCCGATAGTGGCTATTTTATCAGCTGTTTGAGTACTTCTTCTTTACGCTGTCTGGAAACGGGTACCTGGCTGCCATCTTCCATAGAAATGGCGCCACCTTCCGTTTTTATCCAGGCAGTTATTTTGCGGCTGTTAATCAGGTGCGACTGATGTGTGCGTATAAAATGCTGGTCAGTTAGCAGGTCGTTGTATTCTTTCAGTGTTTTGCACACGATTATTTTTTTTTGTCCGGAGATGTATACATGCGTGTAATTTCCCGCTGCTTCGAGGCGTATAATATCTTCCGGTGCGGCAAAAATTATTTTATCCGCCAGCGGGAAGGCGATACGATTTTCTGCTATGGGCTTGCCCATATTGGCGATTAATTCACGGAGCCGGCTGTTTTCCTGCTGCGGAATAATTTGCGCCATCGCTTTTTCTACGGCAGTGGATAGTTCCAGGGCATCAATGGGTTTTAATACATAGTCGATGGCACAGGCTTTTACGGCAGCAATGCCGTAATGATCATAGGCGGTAACAAAAATCACTTCAAAGTTGCGCGGGGCCGGAAGCGATTGTAGCAGCTGAAAACCAGAACCACCGGGCATTTCAATATCCAGGAAAATGAGTTGTGGTTCCAGTTGCCTGATGAGTTTCAATGCAGTGGCGGCGGAATTGGCTTCTCCGGCTATTTCTACTGCCGGGCAGTATTCCGCCAGCAGTACGCGGAGGTTATCCCGGCTTTTATCTTCATCATCAACAAGGATGCTTCTTATTTTCATGCTGTTTCAATTGGAATGGTTAATAATGCCGTAGTGCCGTTCCCGTTACTAATATGCAGACTGGCAGTTTGTCCGGCTACACTGAAGAGCTGTAATCTTTCCCGCACCAGTTTTAATCCCATGCTTTTGTGCACGCCATTATTTTCCGGGTGAAATCCGTTCCCATTATCGTGTACTGAAATGAGTAGGTTCATTCCTTGTTTTGCGGTTTTAATATGCAACGTTCCGGCTTTTCCTTTAGTGGCAATGCCGTGTATGATCGCGTTTTCCACCAGTGGTTGCAGCACCATACCGGGTATTTCTACCAGGTCGGCCGCTATTGCTTCGGCTATGTCCATGTCGAAGGAAAAATCAAAGCGTAGCTGTTCCAGTTCGCAATATAAGCGAACGGTATTTAGCTCATCGATAAGCGGGAGCGTATTTTTTTCTGCATTGTGCAATACGCTTCTCAGCAGCATAGAAAATTTGACGAGATAGGTATTGGCGGCTTTGTATTGTGCGGTGTTAATGAGCGATTGAATAGAGTTAAGGGCGTTAAAAATAAAATGCGGATTCATCTGCGAACGGATGGCCTTTACTTCCAGCTCCCGGATGGCGGTTTTCATGGCTTCCGCTGCTTTGATGCGGCGTATGCGTACCCGGTAAATCCCTATCCCTGCTAAAGCCGTCAATAGGATGGAGCCGAGGCTCCATCCTATGATGTTCATCATATTTGATTTTTGCGTGGTGGAAAGGCGGGACGCTTTTGCCGCGGTATCAATTGCATTCAGCAGTTCCTGCCATACATTATCGTTCGTAGGAAGGTGGTCATCCACGATTCTTCCCCAGGGGTCCAGTACTACCACATTGTTTTGGCTGCCGTTACTTAGTCCGTAGCTCGCATAATTATCGGCACCTTTATCTGCCAGTTCAATACAGGTAACATTGGGAAATGCGCTGAGCTTACCTACTCTTTCCGGATTGGAGTAGGGCTCCTGTATCCAGGCAAATACAAATGATACTTCCGGATGACGCTTTATGATGCTCACCAGCACCGTATCTTCATAAAAGGCGCCATCTTCAAATATCAGGCAGGTAGTTTTGCCTGGCTTTGTTGCTATCTCGTAGGTTTTACTATTAGCCAGTGGCAGCTTTGTAAAAGGCAACCGCTTACCCGGCGCCCAGCGTTCCATGAGTTGCCAGCTTTTTATGATGGGGGCAGTTAAGCTGCTGTCGTCGCAGTTGTGGATAAAATCTTCGTAGTAGGGCTTCAGTCTTTGGTTGGCCGTCCAGCTTTTTTTCATCAGTTCTTCGCGGATGCCTTTGGCCAGCTTATAATAGAGCGGATAGCCTTTTAGTGTGGAGAGCAGCGCAAAGTAATCACTGTAAAAGGAAAATGCTTCGGTACCTCCACCGGCAGAGATGCCAATGCGTGCTTTTTGATAATGGAGGAACCAGTCTAAATAATACCGGTAGAAGTAGTTTTCGGGGTAGGGGTTCATTAACACCGGCATATTGTCGATGCCATCGGTAACTACTTCGGGAATCCGTTGAAACGGCCTGAGGGAGCTGTCTGCCTGGTAATTATGTGTATAAAGGAAAAGCAACTGCTCCTCCGCAATATGATATCTCCAGGCAGTTTTATGATAGTCCAATGCTACAGGGGTTGCTTTACCTTCGTACGAATGCAATACCGCATCAAATTTGGTGCTGGTCGTTTCCTGCATGGCAAGAACTTCCGCCAGGCTTTTGAACCGGTCCATTTGCCGCACCCCATTGTCGTTATGGTAAAAGAGACTATAAATATCATTTGCCAGTCTGGAATTCCAGGCTGCATTGCCGCTTAAAGCAACAACGTTGGAAGTATCTGTTGCGGTATTGATCAGCAGCGTGTCACCTGGCATCAGGAATAATTCAGTCTGATAATTTTTTGCGAAGAAAAAAGCTCTTTCCGGCCCCTTCAGCAGCAGGGAATGGGAGAATTCCCCGCGGTCATTGATCTGAATTTGGAAAGTACTGTCTCCCACCTGCATACTTGCTTCCTGGTTAGCGACCTGCTTCAGCGTGCCTTTCACCAACACATTTCCGTTCACGGGAAAAGAGGCGGCAATGAGTAATTGAGAGTGGGACTTGATTTCCCCCGGAATGCGCAGCGGTGCACCATTTCCGGGACTACGGTGGTCCAGCACCTGTTGCACCATGGGCTTCACTTCTTCTACCTGCATGGGCCAATAGGTAGAGGTAGAATATACGCCTACCCGCTTCTGCGGGCTATAGTCGAGCAGCTTAACGGGTAACGGAGGCTGGCTTTTATCTGCCTCCAGCGACACGATTTTCCCCTCCGGGCTGATTTCCAGCTGGAACCGGCCTTTAGGTGGCTTTTTAGCCAGTCCCTGTTGATAGGCTGGGTAATAACTGTCAGAACACATCCAGCCATTGGCGGCGCCCTGTGGATTATTGAAAATAATACGCTCCTGCGTGATGCTGTATTGCTGATGTCCGTTGGGTAGTTGACGCTGCAGCTGGTATCTTAATACATACCGGCGGATAAATAGCAGGAAGGGTTCCTGGTCGGCATAAGGCCCATTTTCTGTACCCTGCGTTACCTGCATATCAAACCAGTCGCCCTGCTTCAGGGCAAAATATCCCGGCTTACCCTGCGCCGGCAACAGGTAGGGCAGGCATATCAGCCAAAGTAAATAAACTGTTTTTTTCATGATACAATAATTTTATTGTACCAAAGCTATCTGTATCAGAAGCCCGGTTTCTATTCACTTAGCAGATGGTAAGGCTGACTGAATATCCGGTGAATATATAACCGAAATGGGTATACGCATAACTTTTGCAAAAAACTCTTTTTCGGGTAATAGCTTCAGTAAATGGCTTATTTTTATAGCTATGAGCCAGCAATTAATCAATTCAGTAAAATACCTGATCCGGTTGTCTGAGGAAGAGGAATTACTTTTGCCAACGCTTTTCAATCGCGTAACACTGAAGAAAAATGAACCCTTTCTGCAGGAAGGAAAAGTATCAAACCACGTGGGCTTTATAGAAGAGGGACTGGTCGGGTATATCATGACGCGTAACGGGGAAGATGTGCACGCTTATTTTTCCGGGGAAAATGAATGGTTGGGGAATTATGAAAGTTTTCTTTCCCGGCAACCATCTACCAGAAGTATTATTGCTTTAGAACCCTGCGTATTGTGGACCATTTCAAAAGAAAACCTGCAAAAAGTATTTGATACCATGAAGGAAGGAGACCGCATGGGCAGGTTGATCATAGAGGATGTTTTTGTGAAGTCGTCCCGGCAAGTCACTTCTTTATATACCGGCACGCCGGAGGAACGTTACTACGAGTTCTTTGAGCTGTTCCAGCATATCCAGCATCGTATTCCACAATACATGATAGCCTCTTTTATAGGGATAAAGCCACAATCGCTGAGCAGAATCAGAAGCCGGATGGCGAAAAAACATTAGTTAACCCAGGTGAACGAAATTGCAGGAGCAGCAACCGAAATTTGTGTTATAAAATCATCGCATATGACACGTTTAAATTTCTTTAAGTACCTGACTATTGTATCTGGTTTAACACTGGTGTTTATTGGCTGCAGATTCCTGCTACAGCCGGAAGGGGCGGAAGCGGGATTTGGATTGCATTTCAATGAAAACGGAGATTATTCTTTTCACTACATAAAAGGTATCCGCGATTTGTTTACCGGTACCGTGATCACTTTGCTGGCAGCATTCAATATGCGCAAGGCGCTGATGATCGTATTGCTGTCAGGCATTTTTATTCCTGTTGTAGATATGACCCTGGTGTTACAGGCTACCCATGGCAATATAATGACAGCCATGCCGCATATTATCGCCATTGTGCTAACGGCGGCGGCAGCAGTGGGTATCGGGTTTTCAGCGCGTCCGGCCAGTGCCGGACAGTTGCCTTTACCCGCATAAACCGGGGCGTTATTCGCTTACCGGCTGGCTTTTGCGGAAAATATCTCCCCAGGTTTTAATGTATTCGGGAGATAGGGTACTGGACTTTTTCGCTATAAATACGGCATGAAAAGACTTTGCTCCCTGTATAATATAGTACAGCTGGGATTCAGGGGCCGGGGTGCCGGCAACAACAGGTGTTTCTATTTTGAATAAAGCCCTGCGCCGCCCTGGCAGGTTCTCTTTACTTAGCAACGTTACTTTTGCGTTGGCAGATTTTCCCAACGCCGCATCCGTGAAACTCTTGATGGCCTGATCGATGTTGCTGACTTTCACATTTTCCATGGTCATGGCATAGATCTTCTGGTCCCACTTTTCAGGGGTTTCATTTTCTGGTAAATATTGCCGGGTCACAAAGTTATCCACTTCCTTATCTGATATCAGCTTCCATTTTTCGGTGCCGGGGAATGGGATTTTAAGCCGTTCTTTTCGCATGGCCCTGCCGGTTTGTAATGAGCCTCCAATCTGGTGGAATAAGGGCGCATAAACGCCTGAAAATGCCGATAGCGTGGTAGCGCTCAGCAGGTAGGCTTTGTTATCGGTATAAGAAACGAAAATGCTGGAAAAAAAGGTGTCCGGGAGGTTGGGCTCCATATGTATTTCATCGAGCCACACGGTTCGCTTGCCATTACTGATCACACTACCGGAATCGATAAGTTTGAAAAAAGGATTGCGACTGGTATAGTTGAAGAGCTTCTTTACAATGTTATCCACACTGGAGTGAGGCTCTTCCAAAATGCTCACATTAAAATTTTCCGGCTCTTTCCGGCTACTATCGGCAGACATCCGCTGTGCTATAAATTTGATAGCAGGTGCTTTGGTGCTTTTCCAGATCGACCATCCATTCGGCACGCCTACCGCGAAGTTATGCAGGGTATCTCTGTAATTCACTAATTCCTGTCCGTTGGCAAAGAAAGGAAGTAGCAGCAGGCAGTAGATGATGACAGATTTCATTCACGGATATTTATCTGCAAATAAACGGATTTTTTAAGAGAGGGAGGAGGGGAAAGACCATGCGCTGTAAAAACATATGGAAGATAAACATTAAGGTGCATTTTGCATGGTATCGCATTGTGCGATACCATGCTTTTAACTGAAGGCTTATCAGGTCTACTCAAATGGATTATCGCTTGCCAGAAAAGGATTAAAGCCATGCGGGAGTTGTGATATAATAGGTCTTAGTCCATTCCAAACAGATTGATCCCATCGATAAGCATCATACACCTTTACGTTTTTATAGTATATTTCAACCCGGGGAATTGTGCCCATTGGTTTCTTTTTGATTGTTGAGTCAATGGTGAGCTGATCCAGGATAGAAATCAAACCTTTTATTGAATCTACTTTAAACATATTACTATTAACTGAAGAATCTATTGTAAGTGGCGATGTGTAGTACGAACCTGTTCCCTTTGCTACATAACCATATCCATCTTTATCCAGAAAAATAGAATAAAAACGTTCGCCAAGCCTTACATCGGCATGGATATCGTATGTTTCCTGCCTCATTGTCACCGTTTTACAGGACAGCACCAGCAGTACTATACAGAAATATATTATTTTACTCTTCATAACTTCTTAAAATAGAAAGACCGAAAACGAAGGTGGATTGTCTATAGGGTATACTCAGTATCATCGAAATATAGGGACGGGCTGATTCATCAATATCTGCACTAAATATAATATTCATTTCTCCATTTTCGGTCGCACATTAATATTAATCCCCATCATCTTATCAAGACGGTTTAAAACAAAAAAAACAGCCGCCTCCTTATCGAAGCGGCTGCAAAATGTGAATATATATAAGGCAAGTGCTTACAAACGATCATCTTTCGGATACCTCGGTGCATAAAACCGGTCCTGATCAAACTGTTCATGATTGTAAAAATCGCTGTCGGTAGTATTGCTGCCCGGCACCACAAATACATTGCGGATATCCTGTTCTGTCTCCGGCGTTACAATCACTCCTTTTTCGTAAAATGGCAATGCGGCGAAATGGGAGGTAGTTATTTCCGGTAACAATACGGTATCATTTTTTTCGTGCAGTACGGCGATGCCAATGGGGAATAGTACTTTACGATCTGTTAATCCTACGTTGTTACCTTTCAGGTTAATCACCAGGTAACGTACCCGCCGTGATTGCGGATTAAACAACAGGTCTTCCACGCGTCCCAGCTTATGCCCCTGCAGGTCTTCCACATCCCAGCGTCTGATATCCGGTTGTCCTTTTACGATTTCAAAGTTGCTGTCGCTTAATTCTTCCAAACGATTATGTTCAGTAATAGACATGGCAATAAATTTTTATGATGATGAAATCAACGTTACTTACCGGAGAAGGCCACTATTTCCACGCTCCTGTTTTGTTGTCTGCCTGCTGCGTTGTTATTATTGGCCAATGGAGTTGTTTCGCCCAATGAATGCACAGAAATTTTATTTTCTGCTACATCTCCATGCTGTATCAGCCAGATTTTTACCGCTGCGGCGCGTTCTGCTGCCAGCTGTGAATTATGATCGGCACTGCCTTTGGCGTCTGCATGACCATACACGCCTATCTGTGCATGCGGAAAACGTTTGTTGAGCGAAGCGGCAATTTGTTTTAACTGTTCGTCTGCATTTCCTTCCAGTGTACTTTTATCTGTCGCGAAAAGAATATTTTCTCCCAAACTATAAATGGTATACTGGTCATTGCTTTTAACTACAATTCCTTTGTTGGTGACTTCTTCGTATTGTGTGTCCGGCGCATCGAAATTAACGTGATTCCAATCGGGATCAGCAGCCATGATAGGTTGACTGGTGGCAGCGATGGTGTCCGTAGTAGCAATAATAGATTGATCTTTATTATTGCTGCGCAGGAGGAAAAAGAGGATAACGGCCACGATTAATAATCCGATTAGCAACCATATCCACGCGGAACTTTTTTTCCTGGGTTGAACTTCTAAGTGTGCCATATAAATGTAATTAGGGTTTGTGTAATATTTTGGATGAGCTCATCCAAAACGTTTCGTCAGATATAAGACAATCATTATACCAATGCCGGAAATAGGCCGCCAGCAAGGTGTGCAGTTGGGACTTAATCAGACTGATGTACAAGTGATTAGCGCTGTTGTGCGCGATCGGATGGCAGGATGTTTTAAAGAAGAAAATGCCGGGTTGGGGAATCCCGGTAGCCCCTGTTTATGGTCTTTTTCCTACGTATTGCGGAAATTATATACCAGCACAAACAGATAGGGCAATGAATAGCATACCAAGACGATGTTCTGTTTTTAATTCTCTGCGTAATACCTGTAAAGCCTTGCTCATATGCTTTTCCACTGTTTTTACAGAGATGCCCATTTCCTGTGCGATCGCTTTGTAGCCCATATTACCGTAGTAACTCAGCATAAAAACTTCTCTGCATTTCTGCGGCAGGGTATTAATACTACGGGCGATCTGATTTTTTAATTCATGTTGTTCTAATTGCACAGGTTGTACCACTTCCTGCTGATAGGCTTGTCTGATCAGTACCTGGTGATGATTTTCCTGTAGCAATTTATTACGTAATAAATTAGACACCTTATATTTTACGGCATTGTTCAGATAACCGTTGATGTTCACCTCCGCTGCTATCTCATCTCTCCTGAGATATAAACTGATAAATACATCCTGTATAATATCCTTTACCTGCTCCCGGTCTTTTAGTATACGGAAGGCCTGGTTGCTCAGTGCCACTACAGTAGCGGCATACAATTGCTCAAACGCTTTTGTATCGCCCTTCCTGGCTTGTTGCCATAAGCCATCGCATGTATGATGATTGCCGGAGTAGATAAAAATGTGGTTTTGCGGGCAAAGATATTTACTGTGAGAAGCTTTGTATGTTAATTTATGGTAAACAACTTTTCCAATGTTAACTAAATATGAATTCGTCTTTTTTTGTAAAAACAGAGTGGGGGTAAATGGCGGTTGATGTGATAAGTATAGCAAACACGCTGACTGATGACGCCATCGCGCCTGCAATATTTACTGGAAAAATATCTTAACGGAACGGCTACTGATGCGGAGCTGAAAGAGTATGACCATTGGTATGAACAACAACCAGGCGATAACACACCTGTATTTACTAAGGAGGAAAGGGGAGAGATGTACACCGTGATAGCTGTTGGTATGAAACGCGGCAATAATAGGGTATACCTGCGCTGGGCTGCCGCCGCGGCAATATTGTTGGCCGCTGGCGCCCTTTGGATGTTTAAAACAACGTCTACGCCACTACGAAAAACAATGGCCAACGTGGTAAATACCAAAATGGATAGCATTCTTATTAATAATAATACCCAACAACAAAAAACAATCAACCTGCCGGATGGCTCACAGGTAGTGCTGTATAAAGGTGCTGCCATACGTTTCGCGGCGCCGTTCGGTCAACATAGCCGAACCATTCAACTGTCTGGAAAAGGTTTTTTCAACGTCACAAAAAATGCGCCGCTGCCGTTTACAGTGCTAAGTCATGGGGTAGCTACCACCGCACTGGGCACGTCTTTTACCATTGCTACTATTCGGCATGAGGTGAAAGTAATATTGCATACCGGTAAAGTAATGGTGAAAGCCCATGAGCAAACGCGCTATCTGGTGCCCGGTCAACAGCTGGTATGTAATACCCTCACAGGCACTGCCAGTTTGCAGTTGCCGGTTAGCAAAGTGGCTGTTTCGCCCGCCATTGCGTTTGGCTCGCTGCGTGGTTTTGCCGCTACGTTTGATCAAACGTCCTTGTCCGCGGTGCTGGATACTATTGCCAGTGGCTATCATGTGAGCATCAGCAAAAACGCCGCTTCGTTTGATGACATCGCATTTTCAGGCGTCATCAGGGATACCGATTCATTGTCACAGGTGCTGCATCGCATGGCCATGTTGCACGATTTAAAAATAATATCAACACGTACAGGTTACCGTATAGAAAAAAATCACTAACTAAATATTTGCGCATTATGACACATCGCTACCTGCTAGTGAAGGGCGGAGCTTTGCCCCTGAACAACCGGCAGTCAACGTTTCAGTATGGCTCTAAATTTTTTGGCCTGCTGTTACTGATGGCTTTTATCAACCTCCTGCCTGCACAGGCACAAAAGAAAACATGGATCAAAGGTTTAATTGAAGATGAAAAAGGACAGCCTGTACCCGGCGCCTCTGTACAACTGAAAAGTGGTGTCGATAGTCTCAAAAGCTTTGCAGTAACAGATGTGAAAGGTGTTTTTACTTTTGATAATTCCCGTCAGCAAGGCCCCTTCGTTTTCACCATCGCCTATGTTGGCTACGTGACGCAAACCATCACTAAAAGCAGCCTGGACCCACAAAAAGAACAATCGCTGTATGTAGTGCTGAAGGAATCTTCTTCTGCACTCAGCGAAATAGTTGTAGTCGGTTATGGCACCCAAAAGAAAATAAATCTTACAGGAGCAGTAGATCAGGTGGGAAAAGAAGTGTTTGAAAACAGACCCATGACCAGCGCTACGAGAGGATTACAGGGTGTACTTCCCAACCTGAATATTCGTATGACCGATGGAAAACCTATCCGTGGTGCCACCTACAATGTAAGGGGCACCACCTCTATCGGCGCCGGCGGCAGTGCCCTGGTGCTGATAGATGGCGTACCCGGTGATCCTAATTTATTAAACCCGAATGATATTGAAAGTGTAACCGTACTGAAAGACGCCGCTTCTGCCGCCATCTACGGCGCCCGCGGAAGCTTCGGCGTGGTACTCATCACCACAAAAAGCCCTGCTAAGAATAGTACACAACTCACCTATGCCAGTAACTATTCCCTGAACGATCGCACCATCAAACCTCAATTCGTTACTAACGGTTACGAATGGGCCAAAAACTTTGATGAAGCTTACTATGCATGGAACGACTATAAATCGCATCCGGCAAAGGCCAATAGCGTATTCCCTTTTTCACTGGATTACCTGGATGAACTGAAACGCCGTAACGACGATCCTTCCCTGCCTAAAACGGATATTGATCCTACTACCGGCAACTACGTGTACTATGGTAATACCGACTGGTTTAAAGAACTGTATGCAGATAAAAACCCATCTACGGAACAAACACTCTCTGCCTCCGGTGGTAATGCTAAATCGGAATATTATCTCTCCGGCAGGTATATGTCGCAAAATGGTATTTTTCGCTATAACCCCGACAAGTTTAAAATGTATAACATCCGGGCTAAAGGCGCAGTAAGACCGTTCGACTGGCTCAAACTGGAAAATAATTTTGATTTCTCCCAACGTACTTACTTTTATCCTATTCTGAATCATCCCAGTAATACGCCGGTGTGGAGAAGGATTTCCGATGAAGCCTTTCCGGTGGCTATGATGAAAAATCCCGATGGTTCCCTTACGGAAAATGCGGCCATTGTATTTGGTAGCTTCTTAACAGGCAACAACTATTCTGATCAGACACAGCTGTTGCTGAGAAAT